>NZ_JBHZAN010000038.1:20047-66789 GCF_042754285.1 Streptomyces sp. NPDC059224 | reverse complement strand
GGGGGGGGGGGCGGCCCGCGGGCCGCCCCTTTAGCTCGGTTTCGGGGGGCCGCCCTCCCACCACCCCCCCCCCCCCGCGCGGGGGGGGCCGCCCCCCCCCCCCCCCCCCACGTCCCGGAATGAACCAGACCCCTGTGCAAAGGAGCACGTCGTGAGCAACCCGGACGAGTTGCTGCGCATCGAGGGCATACGGAAATCCTTCCCCGGCGTGGTCGCGCTCGACGGCGTCGACTTCGATCTGCGCCGGGGCGAGGTGCACGTACTCCTCGGTGAGAACGGAGCGGGCAAGAGCACCCTCATCAAGATGCTCTCCGGCGCCTACACCCCGGACGAGGGGCGGATCCTGGCCGGCGGCGAGGAGGTGCGCATCCATGGTGCGCAGGACTCCGAGCGCCTCGGGATCGCCACCATCTACCAGGAGTTCAACCTGGTACCCGATCTCACGGTCGCCGAGAACATCTTCCTGGGCCGGCAGCCGCGCCGCCTCGGGATGATCGACCGGAAGCGGATGGAGGCCGACGCCGAGGCCCTGCTCAAGCGGGTCGGCGTGAACGTCTCACCGCGTGCGCGGGTACGGGAGCTCGGTATCGCCCGCCTCCAGATGGTCGAGATCGCCAAGGCACTCAGCCTGGACGCGCGCGTGCTCATCATGGACGAGCCGACCGCCGTGCTCACCTCGGAGGAGGTGGAGAAGCTCTTCGCGATCGTGCGGCAGCTGCGCGAGGACGGGGTGGGGATCGTCTTCATCACCCACCACCTGGAGGAGATCGCCGCGGTCGGGGACCGGGTGACCGTCATCCGGGACGGCAAGAGCGTGGGCCAGGTGCCCGCCACCACCGCCGAGGACGAACTGGTCCGGCTCATGGTCGGGCGGTCCATCGAGCAGCAGTACCCGCGCGAGCGGGCCGAGACCGGTGCCGTGCTGCTGTCCGTGGACGGGCTGACCCGGGACGGCGTCTTCCACGACATCAGCTTCCAGGTGCGCGCCGGTGAGGTCGTCGGCATCGCGGGGCTGGTCGGTGCCGGCCGTACCGAGGTCGTGCGGGCCGTGTTCGGTGCCGATCCGTACGACAGGGGGGCCGTGCAGGTCTCCGGTACGGCGCTGAAGCGGCACGACGTCAACGCGGCCATGGCCGCCGGGATCGGGCTCGTCCCCGAGGACCGCAAGGGGCAGGGACTGGTCCTGGACGCCTCCGTCGAGGAGAACCTCGGGCTGGTGACCCTGCGCCGGGCGACCCGGGCCGGGATCGTCGACCTGCGGGGGCAGCATGTCGCCGCCGAGCGGATCGCCGGGCAGCTGGGCGTGCGGATGGCCGGGCTCGGCCAGCACGTGCGCACCCTCTCCGGCGGCAACCAGCAGAAGGTCGTCATCGGCAAGTGGCTGCTGGCCGACACGAAGGTGCTGATCCTCGACGAGCCGACGCGCGGTATCGACGTCGGCGCCAAGGTCGAGATCTACCAGCTGATCAACGAACTGACGGCCGCCGGGGCCGCCGTCCTGATGATCTCCAGCGATCTGCCCGAGGTCCTCGGGATGAGCGACCGGGTCCTGGTGATGGCGCAGGGCCGGATCGCGGGCGAGCTCTCCGCCGACCGGGCCACCCAGGACTCCGTGATGGCTCTCGCCGTCTCCACCCCCACCACCACAACCGACAAGGAGGCCGGACGTGGCCACTGACACCCTCAAGAGCAAGAACGCGGGCGCCGGTGGCGTCTCCGGCGTGCGCCGGCTGCTCCTCGACAACGGCGCGCTCACCGCGCTGATCGTCCTCGTCATCGCCATGTCGGCGCTGTCGGGTGACTTCCTGACCACCGACAACCTGCTGAACGTCGGCGTCCAGGCGGCCGTGGTCGCCATCCTCGCCTTCGGCTCGACCTTCGTGATCGTCGCGGCGGGCATCGACCTGTCGGTCGGTTCGGTCGCCGCCCTGTCGGCCACCGTGCTGGCGTGGAGTGCCACCTCGCACGGGGTGCCGGTGTTCCTGGCCGTGGTGCTGGCCGTCGCCACCGGCATAGCGGCCGGTCTGGTCAACGGCTTCCTCATCGCGTACGGCAAGCTGCCGCCGTTCATCGCGACGCTCGCGCTGCTCTCGGTGGGCCGCGGCCTGGCGCTGGTCATCTCCGACGGCTCCCCGATCGCCTTCCCCGCCTCGGTCTCCCACCTCGGTGACACGCTCGGCGGCTGGCTGCCGGTGCCGGTCCTGGTGATGGTCGTCATGGGGCTCATCGCCGCCTTCGTGCTCGGCCGGACCTACATCGGACGTTCGATGTACGCGATCGGCGGCAACGAGGAGGCCGCCCGGCTGTCCGGGCTGCGGGTCAACAAGCAGAAGCTCGCCATCTACGCGCTGTCCGGACTGTTCGCGGCCGTCGCCGGCATCGTGCTGGCCTCCCGGCTCTCCTCGGCGCAGCCGCAGGCCGCCAACGGCTACGAACTGGACGCCATCGCGGCAGTGGTGATCGGCGGCGCGTCGCTGGCCGGCGGTACCGGCAAGGCCTCCGGCACGCTGATCGGCGCGCTGATCCTGGCGGTGCTGCGCAACGGCCTCAACCTGCTGAACGTCTCCGCGTTCTGGCAGCAGGTCGTCATCGGTGTCGTCATCGCGCTCGCCGTGCTCCTGGACACCGTGCGCCGCAAGGCCGGCGCCACCCCGGTGGCCGCAGGTACCGGGGGCAACAAGGGCAAGCAGGCGGGGACGTACGCGCTCGCGGCCGCCGTCACCGTCGGACTCGTCGCCGCGACCTCCCTGCTGCACACCGGTTCCTCCTCCGACAACCCGAAGGTCGGCCTGTCCCTGTCCACCCTGAACAACCCGTTCTTCGTGCAGATCCGCTCCGGCGCGCAGGCCGAGGCGAAGAAACTGGGCGTGGACCTGACCGTCACGGACGCCCAGAACGACGCTTCGCAGCAGGCCAACCAGCTCCAGAACTTCACCAGTTCGGGACTGGGCGCGGTCATCGTCAACCCGGTGGACTCGGACGCGGCGAGCAACTCCGTGAAGGCCGCCAACAAGGCGGACATCCCGGTCATCGCCGTCGACCGTGGCGTCAACAACGCCAGGACCGACGCGCTGGTCGCCTCCGACAACGTCACCGGCGGTGAGCTGGCCGCCAAGACGATCGGCGACAAGCTCGGCGGCCACGGCAAGATCGTGATCCTGCAGGGCCAGGCCGGTACCTCCGCCGCCCGCGAACGCGCGCAGGGCTTCGCCAACGGCCTGAAGGCCTTCCCCGGCATCCAGGTGGTGGCCCAGCAGCCGGCCGACTTCGACCGGACCAAGGGCCTCGACGTGATGTCGAACCTGCTCCAGGCCCACCCGGACGTCCAGGGCGTCATCGCCGCCAACGACGAGATGGCCCTCGGCGCGATCAAGGCGCTCGGCTCCAAGGCCGGCAAGTCGGTCTCGGTGGTCGGCTTCGACGGCACCCCCGACGGCCTGACCGCGGTCAAGAACGGCACGCTGTACGCGTCGGTCGCCCAGCAGCCCTCGCAGCTCGGGAAGATCGCCGTGGACAACGCGCTCAAGGCCATCCAGGACAAGAAGGTCGCCTCGACGATCAAGGTGCCGGTGAAGGTGGTCACGAAGGAGAACGTGGCCGGGTTCACGGGCTGAGGTACCAAGGAGGCGGCCGGTCGGCACCCGCCGGGCCCGGCCGCCTCAACTCGTTCTCTTAGGGAGTCACTTCATGTACGACTACGACCTCCTGGTCGTGGGATCGGCCAACGCCGACCTGGTGATCGGGGTCGAGCGGCGGCCGGCCGCCGGTGAGACCGTGCTCGGCGGCGACCTCGCCACGCACCCCGGTGGCAAGGGCGCGAACCAGGCGGTCGCGGCCTCCCGGCTCGGTGCCCGCACCGCCCTGCTGGCCCGGGTCGGCGACGACGCGCACGGCGGGCTGCTGCTCGACTCGCAGCGGGCCGCCGGGGTGGACACGGCGGGCGTACTGGTGGGCGGGGCGCCCACGGGCGTCGCCCTGATCACCGTGGATCCCTCCGGAGACAACAGCATCGTGGTCTCACCGGGCGCGAACGGCCGGCTCGTACCGGCGGACGTACGGGCCGCGGGCGGGCTCCTCCAGGCCTCCCGGGTGGTCTCCGCGCAGCTGGAGATCCCGCTGGAGACGGTGGTGGAGGTGGTACGGAACCTGGCCCCCGGCAGCCGGTTCGTGCTCAACCCGTCCCCGCCGCGGCCCCTTCCGGACGAGGTCCTCGCGGCCTGTGACCCGCTGATCGTCAACGAGCACGAGGCGAAGGTGCTCCTCGGTGCGGCCGCCGCGGGCGAGGAGCCGGCCGACTGGGCGCGGCTCCTGCTCGCCAGGGGCCCGAAGTCGGTGGTGGTGACGCTGGGCGCGGCGGGCGCGCTGGTCGCCGACGGGCACGGGAGCGAGTCCGTCCCGTCGGTGAAGGTGGACGCGGTGGACACCACGGGCGCCGGGGACGCCTTCACCGCGGCCCTCGCGGTACGGCTCGGGGCGGGTGCGTCGCTCGCCGAGGCGGCGGCGTACGCGGCCCGGGTCGGCGCGGCCGCGGTGACGAGGCGGGGCGCGCAGGACTCGTACCCGACGGCGGCGGAGGTCGAGGCGCTGTGAAGAAGACGGGGATCCTCAACCGCCACCTGTCGGGCGCGCTCGCGGAGTTGGGGCACGGGCACGGAGTGCTGGTCTGCGATGCCGGGATGCCGATCCCGCACGGGCCGCGCGTCGTGGACCTGGCCTTCCGGGCCGGGGTGCCGTCCTTCGCGGAGGTGCTGGAGGGGCTGCTGTCCGAGCTGGTCGTGGAGGGCGCCACGGCCGCGACCGAGATACGCGAGGCCAATCCGGCCGCGGCCGGACTGCTGGACGGGCACTTTCCCGACCTGGCCCTGGTCCCGCACGAACGGCTGAAGGAGCTGTCGGGCGGCGCCCGCCTGGTGGTGCGCACCGGTGAGGCCCGGCCGTACGCGAACGTGCTGCTGCGGTGCGGGGTGTTCTTCTAGGGCGCCGCGGAGCCCGGTGTCACGGCTGGGGGAACACCAGCGGCACGCCGTAGCGCCGCTGGGCGGCGCGCAGGGCCGGGACGAGGGTGGTGCGCACCGCGCGGACCGCGTCCGCGTGTCCGGGTGCGGCCAGGAAACGGGTGCGCAGCTCGGCGCGGGCGGGCTCCCGTACCGCTTCCACCGGGCGCATGCAGGTGGCGTACGCCCGCCCCAACGTGTTCTCCCCCGAGGCGGGTCCGTCCGGGCCGGCGGTCTGCATCCTGGCGTCGGCGAGGGCGAAGAAGGCGTTCTCGTCGCGGGCCCGGACGCCGTACCGGGCCAGGCAGTCCGGCAGTGTGCCGAGGGCGTCGAGGGTGGCCGGATCGCGGCGCAGGGTGGTGAGCGTGCCGAACCACTGGCCCTGGACGCCCGCATAGCGCTCGCGCAGGGCCCGGGCGGCGGCCGTGCCCTCGGCGAGACAGGCACGCACGTCGGCGGCGGATCCGGTGCGGGCCGGGGCGGGGCTCGCCGACGGGGCGGGCACGGTGGCGCTCTCGCTGGTGCCGTGCCGCGCGATGAAGTCCAGGTCGGGGAGTTCGTAGTAGCGGATGAAGGCGAGCGGGACCTGGTCGGGCAGGGTGAAGCCACGGTCACGGGCGCAGGAGGCCGCCGCGACGCGCTGCACCTGCCGTACGAACACGTCCAGCCCCTGCGTCCAGCGGGACTCGGCGCCGGTCGCGGGCAGCACCATCCGCACCGGGTCGGCCGGCAGGGTGTCGCTGAGCCGGGCCGGGGTCACGGTGGCCGCGCGGGGGCCGGCGACGGGCTGCTGAGCCGGGCCGGCCGTGCAGGCGGTGGCCGTGACGGCGGCGAGCAGGGCGAGAGCGGCGGCGGAGCGGGCCGCACGGAGCATCCGGATCATGGGGTCCTGCCTGCGGGGGTGGGAGCGGGTGCCGCGGGCCGCTCGGGCCCACGGCACCCCTGGAGCTGCGGCACCGGGTCAGTGCGTGATGTGGACGGTGTCGCCGCCGTCGTAGTAGCTCGCCACGGTGAACTTCGTGCCGCCGGACACGTCGGTGCACAGCCAGTAGGTGGAGTCGTTGACGCTGTGGCTGCCGTCGGAGGCCCAGACGTAACCCTTGTTGCAGGTCACCCAGGAGCTGCTGGAGGAGTGGTACAGACGCCCGGCGTACTCGTCGCCGTACGTGGAGGTGGAGTCGTCCGAGTAGGTCAGGTTGAGGTCGCCGCAGCTGCTGGACGACGACTTGGTCGCGGTGCCGCCGACGCCCTGGTAGGCCCCGGTCTTCAGCGTCACGGTCACACAGGCGGCCGGGGCGGCGGACGCGGCGGGCGCGAGCACCAGACAGCCTGCGGCGGAGACGAGCGCGAGCGCGCCCGCGGCGATGGCCTTCCTCATGGTTCCCCCTTGCGGTGATCGGTTGTGGCCGGATCGAGCAACCGAAACGCTCGCAGAGCACCCGCCCCGTGGACCACGCCCTTCGACGGGGCTCTAAAGTCCCGCGCCAGGCAGTGGAGTCCGCTGCTCCGGCGGTGCCTCCCTGACTCCTGTGGGCGGCGGGGCGGAAGCCGGCCTGAGCATGGCGGCGCCGAGCGGGGTGAGGGAGTGCAGCACCGTGTTGTGGTGGCGGTGGCTGAAGACCAGGCCGGCGTCGCGCAGCACGGTGGTGTGGTGGGAGGCCGTAGGCACCGACACGCCGAGCAGTCGGGCCAGTTCGGAGGTGGTCGCGCCGAACGCGAGACAGCGCAGCGCCGCCGCACGGGTCCGGCCGAGCAGCGCGGCGAGCGTGGCGTCCGGCGGGGCGTCGGGGGCGGTCGCGCGGACGCCGTGCACCGGATAGACCAGCACCGGCTGGAGGGTGTCGTCCGCCATCGAGATCGGTGACTGCCAGCAGAAGTACGAGGGGATCAGGTGCAGTCCGCGGCCGGCCAGGTACAGGTCCCGGTCCTCGACGTAGTCGACGTGCAGGACCGGCGGCCGCCAGCGGACGGCCGGTGACAGGCCGCGGAGCAGTCCGTCGAGGCCGGTGTCGAGGGTCTGGCGCGCGAGCAGGGCGCGCTCGCCGGCGACGGCGGCGCCGACCCGGCTCTCGTGGGGAGCGATCACCGCTTCGTGATAGGTGCGCAGGAGCTTGGCTAGCTCCTCCCGGGTCTCGCGTTCCAGCAGCCGGGGCGCCCAGTCGGGGGCGCCGGTGATCCGGTCCAGGGTCTGTATCTCGCGCACGACCCGGCCGGGCGGGGTGTCGACGATCGCCGCGAGGCCGTGGTCCAGGCCGTCGGCGGACTCGTGCGGGGTGAGGAAGTCGGGCAGGTAGCGGGCCCTGGGCAGCACCGGGACCAGGAGCCGTCGTACGGCAGCGCCGAGGTGGGTGCCGGCCAGGGTGGCGCGGGTCTCGCGGTACCAGTCGGCGTACGCCCAGCGGCCCCGCGAGGTCTGTAACCGGTGCAGGCTGCAGGTGATCTCCCAGAGCGGGTCGGGGGCGCTCGCCACCCGGACGCGAGCCAGGTCCTGAGGCGTGAAATGAATCCGCAGCACGAGAACCGCCCCCCGAGTCGAACATTCGTCTCGTTCAGGCAGCAGCCTGGGGCACCGGGCTCCCACGAACAACACCGGAACCGGCCGCACGCCCCGCAGGTGCCCGGACACGCTTCGAGGGGGCCCGATCCGTCGATCGAACCCCCTCGGTCTACCCCCTCCGGCCAGAACCCCGCGATCCCCCCGGATCCCCCCGAAGGTTCTGACACCGGGTACGACCGGCCGCGCGGGGGGATGGTTGTACGGGGGCGGGAGATCTTTCGGAAGCGGGCTACCGGATCACGTGTTCCACGAACCGGTTCGCCGTCTCCGTCAGCACCTCGCGGCCGTCCCGGGCCCACAGGCCGTCGTTGAACAGCTCGACCTCGATGGCGCCGGTGTAGCCGGCCGCCTCCACGTGCCCCCTCCACTCCCGCATGTCGATCGCGCCGTCACCGAGCTGGCCGCGGCCGTTGAGGACGCCTTCGGGCAACGGGGTGGTCCAGTCGGCGAGTTGGAAGGTGTGGATGCGGCCGCCCGCGCCGGCCCGGGCGATCTGCGCGGGTGCCCGGTCGTCCCACCAGACGTGGTAGGTGTCCACGGTGACGCCGACCTGGTGGGCGGGGAAGCGCTCGGCCAGGTCCAGGGCCTGGGCGAGGGTGGAGACCACGCAGCGGTCGGCGGCGTACATGGGATGGAGGGGCTCGACGGCCAGCCGGACCCCGTGCCGCTGTGCGTAGGGGCCCAGCTCTCCCAGCGCGTCCGCGATCCGCTCCCGTGCCCCGTGCAGGTCCCGGGAGCCCGCGGGCAGGCCGCCGGATACCAGTACGAGGGTGTCGGTGCCGAGGGCCGCCGCCTCCTCGACCGCCCGCCGGTTGTCGGCGAGGGCCGCCGCCCGCGCTCCCGGGTCGATCGCGGTGAGGAAGCCGCCCCGGCACAGGGTGGTGACGGTCAGGCCCGCCTCGCGGACCAGCTTGGCGGCCGCCTCCACTCCGTACGACCGGACCGGCTCCCGCCACAGGCCGACGGCGGGCACGCCCAGTTCCAGGCAGGCGTCGGCCAGTTCGGGCAGCGACAGCTGCTTCACCGTCATCTGGTTGATCGAGAAGCGGGACAGGTCGCCGGTCACCGGGTCACCCCGTACAGGGCGAGAAGGGTCCTCATCCGGTCCTCGGCCAGCTTCGGGTCGGGGAACAGCCCCAGGCCGTCGGCGAGTTCGTAGGCGCGGGCGAGGTGCGGCAGGGAGCGGGCCGACTGCAGGCCGCCGACCATCGTGAAGTGTGCCTGGTGGCCGGCGAGCCAGGCCAGGAACACCACGCCCGTCTTGTAGAAGCGGGTGGGGGCCTGGAAGAGGTGGCGGGAGAGTTCCACGGTCGGGTCGAGCAGCGCGCGGAAGCCCGCCGTGTCGCCCGTGTCCAGGACCCGTACCGCCTGCGCCGCCAGCGGTCCCAGCGGATCGAAGATGCCGAGCAGGGCGTGGCTGAATCCCTGCTCGTCGCCGGCGATCAGCTCGGGGTAGTTGAAGTCGTCGCCGGTGTAGCAGCGGACGCCCTGCGGCAGCCGTCGCCGGATGTCGATCTCCCGCTGAGCCTCCAGGAGCGACACCTTGACGCCGTCGACCTTGTCGGGGTGGGCGGCGATGACCTCCAGGAACACCTCCGTCGCCGCGTCCAGGTCGGCCGGTCCCCAGTAGCCCGCCAGCGCCGGGTCGAACATCGGGCCCAGCCAGTGCAGCACCACCGGCTCGGCGGCCTGGCGCAGCAGGTGCCCGTAGACGTCCAGGTAGTCCTCGGGGCCGGAGGCGGTGGCGGCGAGCGCCCGGGAGGCCATCAGGACGGCCTGGGCGCCGGACTCCTCGACGAGCGCGAGCTGCTCCTCGTAGGCGGCCCGGATCCCGGCGAGCGTGCCGCCGGTGATCTGGTCGGTGCCGACGCCGCAGGCGATCCGGCCGCCGACCGCCCTCGCCTCGGCGGCGCTGCGGCGGATCAGTTCGGCGGCGCCCGCCCAGTCCAGGCCCATGCCGCGCTGGGCGGTGTCCATCGCCTCGGCGACGCCCAGGCCGTGCGACCACAGGTGGCGGCGGAAGGCGAGGGTGGCGTCCCAGTCGACGGCGGCTGCCGAGTCGGGGGAGGCGTCGGCGAACGGGTCGGCGACGACATGGGCCGCCGAGAAGACCGTACGGGAGGTGAAGGGGGTGCCGTCGGTGACGGCGAGCGGCTCGGTGCGCGGTTCGTAGGTCCGCAGCGCCCCGCCGGCGCCCGGGAGCTGGATGGTCACAGCGCGATCTCCGGTACGTCGATGCGGCGGCCCTGCGCCGAGGACCGCAGGCCGAGCTCGGCGAGCTGTACGCCGCGGGCGCCGGCCAGCAGGTCCCAGTGGTAGGGGGCGTCGGCGTAGACGTGCTTGAGGAAGAGTTCCCACTGGGCCTTGAAGCCGTTGTCGAACGCGCCGTTGTCCGGGACCTCCTGCCACTGGTCGCGGAAGACCTCGGTGGCCGGGATGTCCGGGTTCCACACCGGCTTGGGGGTCGCGGAGCGGTGCTGGGCCCGGCAGTCGCGCAGCCCGGCGACCGCCGAGCCCTCGGTGCCGTCGACCTGGAACTCGACGAGTTCGTCGCGGTTGACGCGGACCGCCCAGGAGGAGTTGATCTGGGCGACGGCGCCGCCGTCGAGTTCGAAGATGGCGTAGGCGGCGTCGTCGGCGGTGGCGTCGTAGGGCTTGCCGGTCTCGTCCCAGCGCTGCGGGATGTGGGTGGCGGTCAGGGCCTGGACGGACTTCACCCGGCCGAACAGCTCGTGCAGGACGTACTCCCAGTGCGGGAACATGTCGACGACGATGCCGCCGCCGTCCTGCGCGCGGTAGTTCCAGGACGGGCGCTGCGCCTCCTGCCAGTCGCCCTCGAAGACCCAGTAGCCGAACTCGCCGCGGACCGACAGGATCCGGCCGAAGAAGCCGCCGTCGATGAGCCGCTTCAGCTTCAGCAGGCCGGGCAGGAAGATCTTGTCCTGGACGACGCCGTGCCTGATGCCCTTCGCGTCCGCCAGCCGGGCCAGCTCCAGGGCGCCCTCCAGGCCGGTCGCGGTCGGCTTCTCGGTGTAGACGTGCTTTCCGGCGGCGATGGCCTGCCGGAGTGCCTCCTCGCGGGCCGAGGTGACCTGGGAGTCGAAGTAGATGTCCACGGTCGGGTCGGCGAGCACGGACTCCAGGTCGGTGGAGACGTGTTCCCCGGACAGACCGTGCCGGTCGGCGATGTCGCGCAGCGCGTGCTCCCGGCGCCCGACGAGGATCGGTTCCGGCCACAGCACGGTGCCGTCGCCGAGGTCGAGACCGCCCTGTTCGCGCAGCGCGAGGATCGAGCGGACGAGGTGCTGGCGGTAGCCCATGCGCCCGGTCACGCCGTTCATGGCGATACGCACCGTCTTGCGTGTCACGTGATTCCCTTCGTCCGCGTGCGTCCCAGTAACGCAGCAAGCGCTTTCTACATGGTCTGAAGCTAGCCTTTCACCACTGGTCTGTACAAGACCGTGATGGGGTCGAGTTGTTCGAGCGGGCGAACAGCAGGAGTGAATGGCCTTATGGTCTGCACGGCAAGGGGGCTTCCTTTGATCAGGCTGAGTACGACGGCGTACGAAGAGACACGCGACCGGAGGATGACGAGATGACGGTGACCCTGGCGGACGTGGCGGCCCGCGCCCAGGTCTCGCCCGCGACGGTGTCGCGCGTGCTGAACGGCAACTACCCCGTGGCGGCGTCCACCCGGGAGCGGGTGCTGCGGGCGGTGGACGACCTGGACTACGTCCTCAACGGCCCGGCGAGCGCGCTCGCGGCGGCCACCTCCGACCTGGTGGGCATCCTCGTCAACGACATCGCCGACCCGTTCTTCGGGATCATGGCGAGCGCGATCCAGGCGGAGATCGGGGGCCCCGGCGGGCGCGCCGGCGGCGAGCGGCTCGCGGTGGTCTGCAACACCGGCGGGTCGCCGGAGCGAGAACTGACCTATCTGACCCTGCTGCAGCGGCAGCGGGCGGCCGCGGTGATCCTGACCGGTGGGGCCGTGGAGGACGCGCCGCACGCGGCGGCCGTGGCGGCGAAGCTGCGCAAGCTGGCGGACGCGGGGACCCGGGTGGTGCTGTGCGGACGGCCGCCGGCGCCGGACACCGACGCGGTGGCGCTGGCCTTCGACAACCGCGGCGGCGGCAAGCAGCTGACCGAGCACCTCATCGGGCTGGGCCACCGGCACCTCGGCTACATCGCGGGCCCCGAGGAGCGGACGACCACCCGGCACCGTCTGGAGGGCCACCGGGCCGCGCTGGCCGCGGCCGGGATCCAGGAGGACCCGCGCTGGACCGTGCACGGGCGCTACGACCGGCGGGCGGGATACGAGGCGACGCTCGAACTGCTGCGCCGCGACCCGTCGCTGACCGCGGTGGTGGCGGCCAACGACTCGGTGGCGCTGGGCGCGTGCGCGGCACTGCGGGAGTCGGGGCTGCGGATCCCGGCGGACGTGTCGGTGGCCGGCTTCGACGACCTGCCGTTCAGCATCGACGCGGTGCCGTCGCTGACGACGGTACGGCTGCCGCTGGCGGAGGCTGGCGCCCGGGCCGGTCGCATCGCCATGGGCCGCGAGGAGCCCCCGCCGGGCGGCATCGCCACGGTCCGGGGGGAGCTGATGGTACGGGGCTCTTCGGGCGTTCCGCGGGGCTGATCGCGGTGCGGCCCGCGGGCTGCCGCACGGCGGGCCCGTGACGGGCGGCCGGCCCGGAGCCGGGCGTGCGCGGACCCAGGGGGCGCCGGCCGGACCGTGGGCCCGGGGGGCTCGTGACACCGGTACGCAAGGCGTGGTACGAGCAGGCTGATCACCTGGCACCGACCCAGCAGGAACGATTCCCCAGGTGGTCGCCGGGGAGGTCTCCCAGACGGCTTCCGGGTCGGTGCGGACCCACCGTCCGGCGGGCGCCGCGGCCACGGATCACCCCCGCCCGGTGCCGGCCCTCCGCACCCCGGGCGGGTACACGCGTGGGTCCGGGTGCCCGAACACCGGACACCCGGACCCATTCCCCTGACTGTCAGGGAGTGTCAGTCACCGGCCGCCACCGCCGCCGCCGTGGCCTCCGCCACCGCCGCCGCCGTTGCCGCCGCCGCCGTGGCCTCCGCCACCGTGACCGCCGCCACCGTAGCCACCGCCACCGTGGCCGCCGTAGCCGCCACCCCAGCCGCCGTAGCCGTTGTCGCCCCAGCCGCCGTGGCCGCCACGGCCGTAGCCGTTGTCGCCCCAGCCGCCGTAGCCGCCACCACCGTGACCGCCGTAGCCGCCGCCACCGTGACCGCCGTAACCGCCGCCACCATGACCGCCGCCACCGCCGCCGTGGCCTCCGCCACCGCCGCCGTGGCCTCCGCCACCGCCGCCGTGACCTCCGCCGCCACCGCCGTTGTCCTGGAAGGAAACAACGTGGTCAGGCGCCGATGCGTGGGTAGCCGCGCTGGCGATGCCGGCACCTGCGCCGAGCGCAAGGATCGGTGCCGAGATCGCAGCGATGGCGACCCTCTTGATACGTGTGCTGTGCGCGCGCATGATCGCCCCTCTCCGAGGGTGTGGTTGTGTTACGACGGCCCGCTTCAGGGCCGACTTGCGTGCACTCCAGAGCCTGCGCGCAGCTCTAAGCGCGTCCGCCGCCCTTGATGCCGGTTCTCCGCACCGCCCGGGCTCTTCGGCGGACCACGTCATATCCGATTGAAACGGACATTAGTGACGTTCGTGTATAAACCTACGACTCGGGGGTGACGAAGTCAAAAGCAGGAACGAGCCCAGACAAGGAAGAACAAGTGAAGCCCGCGGGACCGCCGTTCGGTCCGATGCCTTCCGGCCGGGCGGGGCGGCGGGCTAGCCTCGGAAACGCGGCATCTCTGACTCAGTCAACCATCGGGGTCCAGCCATGACCGTCCAGGACATCCGCGCCTTCAACCGCTTCTACACCAACCTCATCGGCGCCCTCGACTACGGCCGCCACCTCTACGCCCCGTACACCCTCACCGAGGCCCGCGTGCTGTACGAGCTCGCGCACTCCGCCGACACCGACGCGGCCGACCTGCGGGCCGATCTCGCACTGGACGCCGGGTACTTGAGCCGGATCCTCAACAGGTTCGAGGAGGCCGGCCTGATCGAGCGCGCACCCTCCGAGAAGGACCCGAGGCGGCGGCGGGTGTCGCTCACCGCGGGCGGCCGGTCCGCCGCGGAGCTGCTCGACGAGCGTGCCCGGGACTCGGTCGGCTCACTGCTGGGCGCCGTCGACCCCGGTGCGCGGCCACGGCTCGCCGAGGCCATGCGCACCATCCGTACGATCCTCGGCGACGCGCACACCCCCGAGGCCGCCGGCGAGGTCGTGCTGCGCGAGCCGCACCCCGGCGACCTGGGCTGGATCGTGCAGCGCAACGCCGCCCTCTACGCGGCCGAGTACGGCTGGAACGCCGACTACGAGGGCCTGGTGGCCCGGATCGTCGCCGACTACGCCGAGGACCACGACCCGCACCTGGAGCGGGTCTGGATCGCCGAACGGGCCGGGCGGCCCATGGGGTGCGTGATGTGCGTACGGGACGACGCCCCGGGCACCGCACGGCTGCGGCTGCTGCTCGTCGAACCGGAGGCGCGGGGGCTCGGCATCGGGGACCGGCTGGTCACCGCCGTGATCGAGTTCGCGCGCGGGGTCGGCTACCGCGACCTGGTGCTGTGGACCAACGACGTCCTCTCCGCCGCCCGCCGCCTCTACCGGCGGCACGGCTTCGTCCTCAGCGCCGAGAAACCGCACCGCTCCTTCGGCAAGGACCTGGTCGGACAGGACTGGCGACTGGACCTGCACGGAACCGGCAGGTGAGAAGTAGGTTGGTAGGCATGAGGTTCGCCTTCTCCACCCTCGGAGTCCCCGGGCTGCCGGTGCCGGACGTGCTGGCGCTCGCCACCGCCCACGGCTATCACGGCGTCGAGCTGCGCGCCCATCCGGAGGAGCCGGTGCATCCCGGCCTCGGCCCGGCCGCCCGGGCCGACGTGGCCGCCGAGTTCAAGGCGGCCGGCGTGGAGGTCCTGGGCGTCGCCGGGTACGTGCGTGTCGCGGCCCCCGGCGAGGACGCCCCGGTCCTCGACGAGACGCGCCAACTCCTCCAGCTCGCCCATGACTTGGGCGCTCCCTTCGTGCGCGTCTTCCCCGGTGCCGACCCGGCGCTGCCCGCCGCCGAGTCCGACGCGATCGCCGCCCGGCGGCTCGGCACGGTCGCCGAGGACGCCGCCGCGCTCGGGGTCCGGGTCCTGCTGGAGACGCACGACTCGCACCCCACCGGCGCCGCCGCGATCCGTGTCCTCGGCCCGGTCGGCCACCGCATGGTCGGATCCCTCTGGGACGTCATGCACACCTGGCTGGGCGGCGAGCAGCCCGCCGAGACCTACGCGGCCCTGGCCCCGCACCTCGGCTACGTCCAGGTCAAGGACATCGCCTCGGCCGAGGACACCGCCCCGCTGCCGCTCGGGGCAGGGGTCCTGCCGCTCTCCGACTGCGTGGAGGTGCTCTCCCGGCACAACTGGGACGGCTGGCTGTGCTGGGAGTACGAGAAGCGCTGGCACGAGACGGCGCCCCCGCTGCCCGACCTGCTCACGGCGGGCCGCGACCACCTGGCACGCCTGCTCAACGACTCGGCGTGAGGGCCCCTCTCCCAAGGAGACCGGGGCCCGGGACGGCGTGATCGGAACGACGGTCTCCGGTAGCCGCCGGGCGGCACGACGAAGGTGTCCCCCTCCCGCGCCACCCCCGCCTCGAACGACCGCGTCATCGCGATCGTGATCTCCATGCAGGGCGCCGAGACCAGGTCGGGCGAGGGGAGCGAGGAGGCGGCGGCGCAGCTGCTCGGAGGCGTCGAAGCGGTGGCTGCCGTGGCCGCCCGCGGCCGGCGCGGGCAGGAAGCGGGCGGTGGTGGTCCCGTCCCGGCAGTGGACCTCGGCCTCGGGGCGCCGGGCCCTGCGGGCGGCCGTCCACCTGCCAGGTGTCCGTGGTGCGGCCGACGCGGTGGCCGAGCCCGGTGAGGCCCTCGGTAAAACCCTCGGTGCCGTCGCGGCGGAGGGGACGCACGAGGGTGGTGACTCCGTCGGCGGCGGCCGCGAGGAAGAGGGCACCGGCGGTCACGGACTTGGACCGGGGATGCCGACGAGGGGCATGCCCTCGTGATCGCGCGGCCCGGGTTCCGGCCGGGGCGGCTCGCACAGGGTGGCGCCCCCGGAAGCTCTTGCGCCCCTCGGTCCCCGACTTCCTGGACGCGGGAACCCCGCTCCCTCCCCGTCCGTCCAACGCGCAGGCTGCCGGAAGAGCCTCCGTGATGCGGTGGCGGCACTCGCTGCCGGCCGCGATCGCCGACCTGCCCCCTCCGCCGCACCACGGCCGCCGGCCCGCCGCCATCGACGCGCCCCCTCCCCTGCGCCGATGGCGGCCCCTTCGGCCGAGGCCTGCCCGGCGCGTCAACCCGAGGACGCGCGGGGGTGGCACGCACAGCTGCCGCCGAACGGGTGCCGTTCCTGCCCTTCACGCTGACGCGCCGGGCAGGCCCTGTGCATTCCCTTGACGGAAAGAAACTTCCCGAATATTGGTGTGCCTACGGAAGTTTCCTTCAGCCGGTTCCCCCACCGGAAGGAGCGCACGTGCCCTCCAGACGCAGCGTCCTCGCCGCGACCGCGGGCGTCACCGCGGGCCTGACCGTCGGCAACAGCGCGTACGGCTTCGGCTCCGGCGGCAAGAACGCCGACCGCCCGAGCGCCGACGACAAGAAGCTCCGCTCCCTCATCTCCCGCATGACGCTTGAGGAGAAGGTCGGCCAGCTGTTCGTGATGCGGGTCTACGGCCACTCCGCCACCGCTCCCGACCAGACCGACATCGATGCCAACCTCCAGGAGATCGGCGTCCGCACGGCCGCCGAGCTGGTCGCCCGGTACCGGGTCGGCGGGATCATCTACTTCACCTGGGCGCACAACACCCGGGACCCGCGGCAGATCGCCGAGCTGTCGAACGGCATCCAGAAGGCCTCCCTGGACCAGCCGCGCGGCCTCCCCGTGCTCATCGCCACCGACCAGGAGCACGGCGCCGTCTGCCGGATCGGCACGCCCGCGGCCCTCTTCCCGGGCGCGATGGCCGTCGGAGCCGGCGGCTCGCGCGCCGACGCCCGTACCCTCGGCCGGATCTCCGGTGCGGAGCTGCGGGCGATGGGCGTCCGCCAGGACTACTCCCCCGACGCCGACGTCAACGTGAACCCGGCCAACCCCATCATCGGCGTACGGTCGTTCGGGGCCGATCCGGACGCGGTCGGCGCGCTGGTCGCCGCCGAGGCGCAGGGGTACCAGGACGCCGGGGTCGCGGCCACCGCGAAGCACTTCCCGGGCCACGGCGACACCGCCGTGGACAGCCACACCGGGTTCCCGGTCATCACGCACAGCCGGGAACTGTGGGAGAAGCTGGACGCGGTCCCCTTCCGGGCGGCGGTGCGGGCGGGCATCGACTCGATCATGACCGCACACATCCAGTTCCCCGCACTGGACGGCTCCGGTGACCCGGCGACCCTCTCGCACCCGATCCTCACCGGCATCCTCCGCGGCGAACTCGGCTACGACGGCGTCGTGGTGACCGACTCGCTGGGCATGGAGGGGGTGCGCACCAAGTACGGCGACGACCGGGTGCCGGTGCTCGCCCTGCGGGCGGGTGTCGACCAGCTCCTCAACCCGCCCACCCTGGAGGTGGCCTGGAACGCGGTCCTGAAGGCCGTACAGGACGGGGAGCTGACCGAGGCGCGGCTCGACGAGTCGATCCTGCGGATCCTGCGGCTCAAGTCCCGGCTGGGGCTGCTCGACCGTCCGTACGTCAACACCAAGGACGTCGACCGGGTGGTGGGCGCGGCCCGGCACCTGGCCGCCGCCGACCGGATCGCCGAGCGGACCACCACCCTGCTGGTCAACGAGGGCGGGCTGCTCCCGCTGTCGCGCCGCACGCACGGCAGGGTGCTGGTGGTGGGCGCCGACCCGGCCTCCCCGTCCGGCACCACGGGTCCGCCCACCGGCGTGCTCGCCGCCGCCCTCACCGAACTCGGCTTCGGCGCGACCGTGTTGGCCACCGGCACGGCACCCTCCGCGGCGACGATCGACGAGGCGGTCGCGGCGGCCCAGGCCGTGGACGCGGTGGTCGTGGGGACGTACAACGTGACGGCGGGCAGCCAACAGCAGCGACTGGTGCAGCAGTTGGTCGCGACCGGCCGGCCGGTTGTGGCGGTGGCCGTGCGCAATCCGTACGACGTCGCCCAACTGACCGGCGTGCGGGCGTGTCTGGCGGCCTACTCCTGGACGGACGTCGAACTGCGGGCCGCGGCCCGGGTGATCGCCGGACGGGTGGCACCCCGCGGCAAGCTGCCGGTGCCGGTGCAGCGGGCCGACGATCCGGCGCAGATGCTGTATCCGATCGGTCACGGGATGACGTATTAGACGTACGTAATGGATCGGGCGTAATGCCCCCAACGGGTGGAAAGCATCCCGTACGGCCGGCGTGGGTTTTGATCACGGGCCACGCCGGCAGGGGGGTCGGAATGAGGAACAGACGTTTCGCGGGGGTGCTGGTGACGGTCGCCGTCGTCCTGTCGTCGGCCGGGTGCCTGCCGTCCTCGTCCGGGGAACCGGCGGGCGGCGCGCGGCCGGCGGCGAGTACGACGCCGTCGGGGTACGGCGCGCGGTTCCTCGCGGCCGGGGAGTGCAGTTCGTTCGGGACCGCCGGCTCCACCGAGGTGCCCTGCACCGGCGAACGGGCGGTGGCCCGGGTGCTCGCCCGGTACGACGGAACGATCGCCGCCGGGCCTGCCTGCCCGGCCACCACCGACTTCGTGCTGCGCATCGGCGCCCAGCGCACGGGCGGCGACGGTGCCGGTGCCGGTGCGATCCCGCGGGGCTACGCCTGCATGCGCAACCTGGAGCCGCCGCACCCCGGCGACCCCGGCCGGGGCGGCGGACCGCGCACGGTCGTCGGCGACTGCGTCTACGGCTCGGGCCACGGCCAGGTCCGGGAGACGGCCTGTGACGGCTCGGGGAGGCGGAAACCGCGGTACGAGGTCGTGCGGGCGGTGACCGTGCGGGCCGCGTGCCCGGCCTCGACGGCCCTGTACGTCCAGCTCGGCGGCGAACGCCCGGTGGGCTGCGCCCGCCGCCTGTGAACGGTCCGGCGCGGAGTCAGGGCCGCAGGGCGGGTTCGCGCTCCACGTCACGGACGTCCAGCTTCGCGTCGTACGCCGCGAGCGGCTTCGCCGCCGTGACGGTGGCGGGCGGCAGCCCCGCCCAGTCCAGGATGCGGGCGGTGGCCAGGGACTTCTGGCCGGCGACCAGGCCGGCGACGTTGGCGCCGTGGTTGAGACCGGGCGCGGTGAAGACGTACGAGTCCTTCGCACCCCTGCCGACACGGAAGCGCTCCGCTCCCCACGGGTCGTTCTGGCCGTACACGAAGAGCATGTGGCGGGCGTGGTGCCGCACCCAGGTGTCGACGTCGCGCATGGCGTGCGGCTGGAAGCGCATCGGGATCGACCGCGGCACGAAGTTGCGGGGCGGCTGGTAGCCGTACCGGATGTACTTCTTCCCGATGTACGGGAACTCGATGGTGGGCGCGCCGAGTTGGGTGCCCGCCTGGTAGTAGTACGGGGTGTACGGCTGCAGGCCCTGGTCGGTGTAGGCGGAGAAGCCGGAGATCGTGTCGACGGAGTTCCAGATCTCGTCGTCGGTCGCCCTCGCCGCGTCCGCCGGGACCGTGCCGCAGTCGGAGAGCAGGCTGTACTGCCAGAAGCCCCAGACGTAGTCGAGGACGACGGCCTCGTAGGCGCGGTCCAGGCCGCCGATGGTGCCGAAGGTGTAGCCGTTCTCGGCGGCGAAGGCCGCGTACTTCCTCTCCAGTGGCTCGCGGCGCACCAGCGCCTCGCGCTGCACCGCGTCCAGCCGGTCGCGGCACTCCTTGGTGCCGACGTTCGCGAAGAAGCGGTCATAGGCCGAGTCCTCGCCGTTGACGACGTCGTTCGGGGCGACGTAGGCGACCACGCCGTCCATGTCCCGCGGGTAGAAGCGCTCGTAGTACGTGGCGGTCATGCCGCCCTTCGAACCGCCCGTGGAGATCCAGTTCCTGGGGTAGACCTTCTTCAGCGCCTCGAAGATGCGGTGCTGGTCACTGGCCGCCTGCCAGATGTCCAGCTTGGTCCAGTCGGCCGGGTCGGGACGGGACGGGGTGAAGAAGCGGTACTCCATGGAGACCTGGTTGCCGTCGACGATCTGGGTCGGCTCGCGGCGGCTCGGGGTCGTGGAGACGTTGTAGCCGCCGGTGTAGAAGACGGTCGGCCGGCTGACGTCCTTGTGCAGGACGGTGATCCGCTGCTGGAAGGTGCCGCGGTCCGGGTGGCGGTGGTCGACCGGCTGCGTGTAGTTCAGGACGAAGTAGCGGTAGCCGGTGTACGGCTTCTCCTCGATGAGGCTCATGCCCGGTATCGCCAGCAGCCGGTCCTTGATGTCGGTGGCCTCCGGCTGGGCGGCGGTGGCCACCCCGGCCGTGCTCAGCGTGCCTATGAGCACCGTGAGCGCCAGCAGCCATCTGAGCGCCTTGCGCATGCGCACTCCCCTGGGAATCCGTGTGACAGATGTGCGCCGGAAGCTATCGGAGCAACTGCCTTCACACCAGGGGGTGTTGAGTGGGTGCGGGGGCGTTCAGCACAGAATCCAGCCGGAACTCACCGAGCTCCGGCCGACCGCGCCCCTGACCCAGACGCACCGGTGCCCGGCGTGCACGGTCACCGGGCCCGCGTGGTACCTGTACTTGCCCTTGTCGACGACCGGGCGATTGCCGCGGGCCTGGACGCTGACGGACATCACGCGCTTGCCGCCGGAGGTCCTGGGGAGCGTGATCGCGCAGACGTAGCCGCCCTGCCGGTAGACGTGCACGGTGCCGGTGGCGAAGGACAGCGTCCGCACCTGGCGTCCGGCGCAGTCGGCCGCCGCCACGGCCTGCGCCTGGGCCGGTGCCGCCAGGGCGAGCACCCCGGAGGCGGCCAGCACGGCCGCACCGAGCGCCAGCCGCCGACGTATCGCACCACTGTTCACAGTCGTCCCCTCCCGTACCGCAGCTGCGCACCCGCCATGTCCGTACTGATGTACGGACGCACGACATATGTCGGATGGTTGCACGGCCGTCAGGGGCCCCACGAGACGCCCTGGATCACCTCAGGTCAGGGCGCCGGCGGCTCAGCTGGTCACGGCGACGGGTTCCTCCGGTTCCTCGGACCGGCCGATGAAGGTGCGCCACAGTTCGGCGTAACGGCCGCCGCGGGCGAGGAGTTCGTCGTGGGTGCCGTCCTCGGCGACCCGGCCGTGGTCCATGACCACCACCCGGTCGGCGCGGGCGGCCGTGGTCAGCCGGTGGGCCACCACGAGGGTGGTACGACGGCCCGCCAGCCGGTCCGTCGCCAGGTTGACCTGGGCCTCCGTCGCCAGGTCCAGGGCCGCGGTGGCCTCGTCGAGGAGCAGCACGTCGGGGTCGACGAGTTCCGCGCGGGCCAGGGCGATCAGCTGGCGCTGCCCCGCCGAGAGGTTGCGGCCGCGCTCGGCCACCTCGTGCAGGTAGCCGCCTTCGAGGGTGGCGATCATCTCGTGGGCGCCGACCGCGCGGGCCGCCGCCTCCACTTCGGCGTCCGTGGCGGCCGGGCGGCCGTAGGCGATGGCGTCCCGGACGGTCCCCTGGAAGAGGTACGCCTCCTGCGGGACGACCCCCAGGCGGTGACGGTAGGAGGTGAGGTCCAGGGTGCGCAGATCCGTGCCGTCGACCGTCACCCGGCCGCCCGTCGGGTCGTAGAACCGCGCGACCAGTTTGACGAGGGTCGACTTGCCGGCGCCGGTCTCGCCGACGAAGGCGACCGTCTGCCCGGCGGGGATGGTCAGGTCGATGCCGCCGAGGGCCGCGTCGCCGTCGTCGGCGGTCCCGTACGCGAAGTGCACGTCCTCGAAGGCGATCTCGCCCCGGAGTCCGGGCACCTCGCGCGGCTGGTCCGCCGCCCGGGTCGAGGTCTGCTCGCGGAGCAGTTCCTGGATGCGGCCCAGCGAGACGGTGGCCTGCTGGTAGCCGTCGAAGACCTGGGAGAGCTGCTGGACGGGCGCGAAGAACAGGTCGATGTAGAGGAGGTAGGCGACCAGGGCGCCGGTGGTGAGCGTGGCCGCCTCCACCCGGTGGGCGCCCGCCATCAGCACGCTCGCCGCGGCCACCGACGACAGCAGCTGCACGAACGGGAAGTAGACCGATATCAGCCACTGACCGCGGATGCGGGCCTGGCGGTAGCTCTCGCTGCGCTCGGTGAAGCGGCGGCCGCTGTCCCCCTCGCGCCGGAAGGCCTGCACGATCCTGAGACCCGACACCGACTCCTGAAGGTCGGCGTTGACCACCGACACCCGCTCACGGGCGAGTTCGTAGGCCTTCACGCTGGCCCGGCGGAAGAAGAAGGTGGCGACGATCAGCGGCGGCAGGGTGGCGAAGACGACCAGCGCGAGCTGTACGTCGATCACCAGCAGGACGACCATGATGCCGAAGAAGGTGACGACCGAGACGAAGGCGGTGACCAGACCCGTCTGCAGGAAGGTGGACAGCGCGTCCACGTCCGTCGTCATCCGCGTCATGATCCGGCCGGTCAGCTCCCGCTCGTAGTAGTCGAGTCCGAGCCGCTGGAGCTGGGCGAAGATCTTCAGCCGGAGCGAGTAGAGGACGCGTTCACCGGTCCGGCCGGTCATCCGGGTCTCGCCGATCTGGGCCGCCCACTGGGCCAGCACCGCGAACAGTCCCAGCAGCGAGGCCGCCCAGACCGCGCCGAGCGCCATCTTGGTGACGCCCTGGTCGATGCCGTGCCGGATCAGCACCGGCAGCAGCAGGCCCATGCCCGCGTCCACGGCCACCAGCGCGAGGCTGACCAGCAGGGGGCGGCCGAAGCCGCGCAGCAGCCGGCGCAGGCCGTAGGAGTCCTCGGGGCGCACCGCCCGCGCCTCGTCGATGTCGGGGGTGTCGGTGGCCGGGGGCAGCGCGTCGACCTCGGCGAGGAGTTCGGGGGTGGCGGGGGTGCCGGCGAGGGCGAGGTCCCTGGGCGTACGGTCACCGGTCCACAGGCGCGGGGTCACGCCTCGCTCGGCGTCGAACTCCGCGTCCAGTTCGTCCCGCACGGTCGTGTCCTCGGCCGGGACGGCGGGCAGGGCGTGGCCCGGGGAGACACCGCCCAGCTCGTCGGGGTCGGTGAGCAGCCGGCGGTAGAGCGCGGACCGTTCCTGCAGCTCCTCGTGGGTGCCGATGTCGGCGAGCCGGCCGCCGTCGAGGACGGCGATGCGGTCGGCGAGGTTGAGGGTGGAGCGGCGGTGCGCGATGAGGAGGGTCGTCCGGCCGCGCATCACGTCTCTGAGCGCCTCGTGGATCTCGTGCTCCACGCGGGCGTCGACGGCCGAGGTGGCGTCGTCCAGGACGAGCAGCCGGGGGTCGGTGAGCAGGGCGCGGGCGAGCGCGACGCGCTGGCGCTGGCCGCCGGACAGGGTCAGGCCCTGCTCGCCGACCTTGGTGTCGTAGCCCTCGGGCAGCTCGGCGATGAATCGGTCCGCCTGGGCGGCCCGGGCGGCTTCCAGGATCTCCTCGTCACTCGCGTCGGGGTGGCCGTAGGCGATGTTCGCGCGGACCGTGTCGGAGAACAGGAAGGAGTCCTCCGGGACCAGGCCGATGGCCGCCCGCAGCGAGTCGAAGGTCAGCTCGCGGACGTCGTGGCCGCCGACCAGGACGGCGCCGTGGGTGACGTCGTAGAAGCGCGGCAGGAGCAGGGAGACCGTGGACTTGCCGGAACCGGAGGAGCCGACGACCGCGAGGGTCTCGCCCGGCCGGATCTCGAAGCTCAGCCCCTTCAGGACCGGGCTGGTCCCACCGTGGGCCCGCTCGTATCCGAAGAACACGTCGTCGAACTCGACGGTCGCGGGCGCGTCGGCCGGCAGGGTCTTCGTGCCCTCTTCCATCGTCGGCTCGGTGTCGATCAGCTCCAGCACGCGTTCGGTGCCCGCGCGGGCCTGCTGACCGACGGTGAGGACCACGGCGAGCATCCGGACCGGGCCGACCAGCTGGGCCAGGTACGAGGAGAAGGCGACGAAGGTGCCGAGGGTGATGTGGCCGCGGACGGCCAGCCAGCCGCCGAGCGCCAGCATGGCGACCTGGCCGAGGGCCGGGACGGACTGCAGGGCCGGGGTGAACCTGCTGTTCAGCCGTATGGTGCGCAGCCGTCCGGCGAACAGCCTCCGCCCCACCTCGCGGAGCTTTCCGGTCTCCTGCTCCTCCTGCCCGAAGCCCTTGACCACCCGGACGCCGCTCACGGCACCGTCGACCACGCCGGCGACGGCGGCGGCCTGGGCCTGGGCGTACCAGGTGGCGGGGTGGAGCTTGCTGCGGCTGCGCTTGGCGATCCAGTACAGGGCCGGGGCGACGGCGAGGGCGACCAGGGTCAGCGGCGGCGACAGCCAGGCCATGATCCCGAGGGAGATCAGGAAGAGGAGAACGTTGCCGATGGTCATCGGCAGCATGAAGAGCAGGCCCTGGATCAGCTGGAGGTCGCTGGTGGCCCGCCCGACCACCTGGCCGGTGGACAGCTCGTCCTGCCGCCGTCCGTCGAGCCGGGTGATGGTGCCGTACATCTCGGTCCGCAGGTCGTGCTGGACGTCCAGGGCGAGCCGGCCGCCGTAGTAGCGGCGGACGTAGGTGGACACGTAGACGAGCACCGCCGCGCCGACCAGCGCGCCGGCCCAGGGGCCCATGGCCCGGCTGTGATCGCCGATCACGTCGTCGATGATCACCTTGGTGATCAGCGGTACGACGGCCAGCACGGCCATACCGGCCAGTGAGGACCCGAGTGCGAGCACGACGTCCTGGGGATGCCGCCAGGCATACCCCGCCAGCCTGCGCGCCCAGCCCTGCCGCTCCCCCTGTTGCGCTGCCACGCGGTTCCTCCCGTTCGCCCTGTTCTTCCGCAGCCCACAACGCGGACGGAAGCGGATTTCATCCCTCCGCAACAATCCTCGGGCGATGGTCGCAGTGCCGCTCGGTCCATGGACCTGGGCCGCCCCGCCCGGGCGAGCCGGGCTTGACCTCAAGCAAGGTCGAGTTTCTACGGTCGGTGGTGCCGAAGCAGGCAGCCGGACGCAGCAGGCGGCAGAGGAAAGGACCAGCCATGGAGTACTCGCACAGCGATGCCGAACTGATTCGCCAGCCCATCGGCTACTGGAGCTGGGCCGCGTCCAAGGCGGTGGTCACCCGTGCCCGGGCCGCCCTCGCGGAGATCGGCACCACCCAGCCGCAGTGGTGGATCCTGGCCCAGGTCGCCGGGGCCGGCGGTGCCAGGCCGCGCGCCGAGGTGTCCCTCGTCCTCCGGGGCTACCTGGACACCGGCCCGGAAGCCCTGGAGGCGGAGATCGACAGCACCGTCGCCCACGGCTGGATCACCGAGGACGCCGACGGCCTGCTGAGCCTCACGGAGGAGGGCCGGGCCCGCCACCGCGAGGCCGCCGCCGTCCAGGCCGGGCTGGAGGCGGAGCGCCGGGCGGGCATCTCCGACGAGGAGTACCTGATCACTCTCAAGGTGCTGCAGCGCTTCATCCACAACACGGGCGGGAGCGCCTGGCACCACTAGGGGCTGTCCGGCGGATCGGGTCGACGCCCGACGGCAACGCGCCCCTTTCGGGCGCCGCCGAACCGCGGCCGGGTTCGCCCGTCCCCCGTCCCGCCCCTGCGCTCGCGGAATCCCGGCGCAGACAGCAGGATGTCGTCATGGGGACACTGCTGTCCGTCAACGTGGGCCTGCCGAGAGAGGTGCCCTGGCAGGGCCGGACCGTCCACACCGGAGCGTGGAAGGAACCCGTGTCCGGCAGCCGTATGGTGCGGCGGCTGAACGTCGACGGTGACGGCCAGGGCGACCTGGCAGGGCACGGCGGCGAGATCCGGGCGGTCCTCGTCTACCAGGCCGAGTCCTACCGGTACTGGCGCGAGCAGCTCGGGCGCGAGGACCTGGACTTCGGGAGCTTCGGGGAGAACTTCACCGTCGACGGCCTGCCCGACGACGAGGTGTGCATCGGCGACCGGTACCGGATCGGCGAGGCGGAGTTCGAGGTCACCCAGCCGCGCGTCACCTGCTACCGGGTCGGCATGCGCCTGGGCGAGCCCACCATGGCCGCCCTCCTGGTCGCCCACCACCGCCCGGGCTTCTACCTGCGGGTGCTCACCGAGGGACACGTCCGGGCCGGCGACGAGATCACCCTCACCCGCAGAGGGCCGGGAGAGCTCAGCGTCGCCGACACCGACGCGCTGCTCTACCTCCCGGGCCGAGACCCCGCGAAACTGCGCACCGCGCTGGACATCCCCGCCCTCAGCCCCGGCTGGCAGCAGTCCTTCCGGGAGCTCGCCGCCGCCGGGCAGCCAGAAGAGCAGCCGGGGTGGCCGGGCTTCCGTCCCCTGCGGGTCGCCGGGATCGTCCGCGAGAGCGCCGACATCTCCTCCGTCCGCCTCGACACCCCCGACGGCACGCCACTGCCGCAGGCCCGCCCGGGCCAGTTCCTCTCCGTCCGCCTCACCGCCGGCGAGGCCGCCCACGAGGTGCGCAGCTACTCCCTGTCGTCGGCGCACCCGGCGTCCGCGACCGGCGGCTACCGGATCAGCGTCAAGCACGAGCCGCACGGACGGGTCAGCGGCTACATCCACACCGGGCTGCGCGCCGGGGACCTCGTGGACGTCGCCGCCCCGCGCGGCACGTTCGTCCTCGAAGAGGGCACCGGCCCGGTGGTCCTCGCCTCCGCGGGCATCGGGGCCACTCCGGTGCTCGCCATGCTCCACCGGCTCGCCGCCACCCGGGACCCACGCCCCCTGTGGTGGCTCCACACCGCCCACGACCGCGCCCACCACGCCTTCGCGGCCGAGACCCGGGCCCTTCTCGACCGGCTCCCCGACGCCCACGAGCACATCTACTACACGGCCGAGAGCCCCCGTCCCGGTGAACACCACGTCTCCCGGGGGCGCCCGACCGCCGCCTCGCTCGCCGCCCTGGGCGTCCCGTCCGACGCCGACGCCTATCTCTGCGGCCCCACCGCCTTCATGGACGACCTCGGGAACATGCTGCGCGATCACGGCCTGCGTCCCGAGCGGATCCACACGGAACGGTTCAGCGCGCTCGCCGCCCTCAACCCCGGTGTCACCGCCACCGCCGCGGTCCGGCCGCACCAGCCGCCCGGCCCCCCGGGCACCGGTCCCCTCGTCACCTTCGCCCGCAGCGGCATCACCACCCCGTGGTCCCCCGCCCACGGCTCGCTCCTCGACCTCGCCGAGGCGTGCGACGTCCCGACCCGCTGGTCGTGCCGCACCGGTGTCTGCCACACCTGCGTCACCCCGCTGGTGACGGGCGACGTCCTCTACACCACCCCGCCGCTCGAACTCCCCGCCCCCGGCACCGTCCTGGTCTGCTGCAGCACACCGGCCGCCGAGACCGTCCTCGACCTCTGACCCGGGCGCCGGCACCCGTCGCCGACGCATACCGGTAACGACTAGTCAAACCCTTCGCCACTCGTACAACCATTCGCGCGGACTCGCGAGTCAATCCGGTCATGACTCACCGGATATCCAGACGCGCCAGGGTGCTGGTGGCGATCGCAGGCGGGGCCGCGTTCACCGCGGGGGTGGCCGCACCCGCCTCGGCAGCCGCTCCCACCGTCAGCTGCGCATCCGCGAAGGCGGGCCTGGCCGCGAAGCTGAAGAAGGACATCACCGCGGCGATGGCGAACCGCAAGGGGACCATCGCCGTCGGCCTCTACGACCGCTCCACCAAGACCACGTGCACGCTCCGTTCCACCACGCACTACGACTCGGCGAGCACCGTGAAGGTGACGGTGCTGGCCACGCTGCTGTGGGACGCCAAGAAGCACAACCGCTATCTGACGGCCACCGAGCAGAAGCTGACCACGGCCATGATCACCAAGTCGGACAACGACGCGACCACCAAACTGTGGAAGCAGCTCGGCCTGACGAAGATCAAGGGGTTCCTGACGGCCGCCGGGATGACCCAGACCACCCCGGGCGCCAACGGCTACTGGGGTCTCACCCAGATCGACGTCCACGACGAGCAGCGGCTGCTCGCCCTGATCACCGCCAAGAACACGGTCCTGAGCGACAACTCACGGGCGTACATCCAGAAGCTGATGGGACAGGTCATCTCGTCCCAGCGCTGGGGCACCCCGTACGGCGTCCCCTCCGGGGTCTCCGTGCACGTCAAGAACGGCTGGCTGTCGCGCTCCACGCACGGCTGGCGGGTGCACAGCCTCGGCACCTTCAAGGGCCACGGCCACGACTACATGATCACCGTGCTGTCCCACGACAACAGCACCATGAACTACGGGATCAGCACGATCCAGGGCATCGCGAAGGTCATCCACAAGGACCTGGCGGCGAGTTGAGCCCGCCCCGGGGCAGGGCCGGAGCGTGCCGCGGCCCTGCCCCGGCCTTTCACGCGCGGGTCTCCCGGCCTTCACCCGTCTCCCCTACGGTGACGGCCATGCGTCTGCGAACCGTACTCGCCACCGTCACCGCCGGCCTGGCGGCGGCAACCTGTCTGTCCGCCGCCGGCCCGGCCACCGCGTCGGCCAAGTCAGCCCCGGTCAACGCCTGTTCGCCGGCGGTCTCCATCGACGGCTTCTCCGACGCCCTCGACAAGACGACCTTCGACGGCACCTTCGTCGGCAACTTCTCGGCCCTCGCCCTGGACCGGCACGGCTCCCTCGCCGCCCTCTCCGACCGGTCCTCGCTCTTCTCCCTGGACGCGAGGACGCTCGCGCCGGAGAAGGCCGTCCAGCTCGCCGACGAGAACGGCGCGGCGCTCGACTCCGAGGGCCTGGCCGTGGACCGCGACGGCACCCGGCTGGTCACCTCCGAGACCGAGCCCTCGATCCGCCGCTACTCGGTGGACGGCAGGATCCTGGACCGCCTCCCGGTGCCGGCGTCGCTGCTGGTCTCCCCGGCCGGGCGGGCCACCGCCAACCAGACCTTCGAGGGCCTGACCCTCCTGGACGGCGGCCGCACCCTGCTGGCCTCCATGGAGTACGCCCTCTCCGGCGACACCGCCGGGATCGTCCGGTTCCAGACCTGGCAGCGCACCAGGGGCGGCCACTTCAGGCCTGCGGCCCAGTACGCCTACCGCACCGACGACCCGGTCCTCGGCGTCCCCGAGGTGCAGGCGCTGCCCGACGGCCGCCTGCTCGTCCTGGAGCGCGGCTTCACCGCCGGCGTCGGCAACACCGTCCGCCTCTTCCTGGCCGACACGCGGCACGCCACCGACACCAGAGGCATCACGGACCTCACCGGACAGCCCGGCGTACGGCTCGTCGGGAAGACCCTGCTCACGGACATCGCGACCTGCCCGGCCCTGGGCGCCACGGCCCGGCAGCCGCAGCCCAACCCGCTCCTGGACAACATCGAGGGCATGGTGGTCACGGGCCGCTCCCAGGGCGCGTACAAGGTCCTCCTGGTCAGCGACGACAACCAGAACGCCGCCCAGACGACCCGGTTCTACCGCCTGTCGGTCCGCGCGCACTGACACACCGGCCCACGGAGGGAGGCCGCACCGGCCGCCCCTCGGCCCCGGGGCACCTCGCACGCTCAGTCCAGGTGCGTCGGCGCGAACATCCTCAGCAGGGCCGGGAGTACGACCACCGAGGGGCCGGGTTCGGCGAGGGCCTTCGCCAGGTCCGTCTCCAGGGTCTGCGGGGTGGTGCGGACTCCCGGTACCCCGAAGGACTCGGCGAGGGCCACGTAGTCGGGACGGGACAGTTCCGTGGCCGTGGGCTCACCGAAGGCGTCGGTCATGTACTCGCGCAGGATGCCGTAGCCGCCGTCGTCGACGATGAGCCAGGTCACCGGGAGGCCGTGCTGGCGCGCCGTCGCCAGTTCCGCGATGGAGTAGAGGGCGCCGCCGTCGCCGGACACCGCGAGGACCGGGCGGGTCGGATCGGCCGCGGCCGCGCCGAGCGCCGCCGGGAAGCCGTAGCCGAGACCGCCGGCGCCCTGGGCGGAGTGCATGAGGTTCGGGGCCTGGGCATCGAACGCCGACCAGGCCCAGTAGGCCAGGATCGTCATGTCCCAGAAGGACGGGGAACCGGCGGGGAGGGCCCGGCGGACCGACGCCAGCACGTCCTGTTCCAGGGTGAGTTCCTGGGCGGCGATGCGCTCCGAGACACGGGCCAGCAGCTCCCGTACCCGGCCTGCCGCCGTGTCGTCCTCGCGCGGCGACACCGTCTCCAGCAGGGCCTGGAGGGCGAGCCGGGCGTCCGCGTGGATGCCGAGCGCCGGGTGGTTGGCCTCCAGCTTGCCGAGGTCCGCCTCGATCTGGACGACCCGGCCGCGCGGCTTGAACGTGTAGTAGTTCGAGGAGAGTTCACCCAGGCCCGAACCGACGACCAGGAGGACGTCCGCGTCCTCCAGGAAGTCCGTGGTGTGGCGGTCCTCCAGCCAGGACTGGAGGGAGAGCGGGTGCTGCCAGGGGAAGGCGCCCTTGCCGCCGAAGGTGGTGACGACCGGGGCGTTCAGCTTCTCGGCCAGCTGCCGCAGCTTGCCCGCGGCGTCCGCCCGTACCACTCCGCCGCCCGCGATGATCGCCGGGCGGGCCGCGCGGGACAGCAGGTCGGCGGCCACCGCGGTCAGTTCGGGGCGCGGCGGCAGCTCCTCGGGGGTGGCGTCCATCGCCGTCACCACCGGGAGCGGCGTCGGGGCCAGCAGCACGTCCTGGGGGATCTCCACCCACACCGGGCCGTGCGGGGCGGAGAGGGCCGACTCCCAGGCCGCCGCGAGCGCCGAGGGGATCTGCGACTGGGTGCGGACGGTGTGGACGGACTTCACCACGCCCCGGAAGGAGGCCGACTGGTCGGGGAGTTCGTGCAGGTAGCCATGGCGGCCGCCGCCGAGGCCGGCCGTCGGGATCTGGCTGCTGATCGCCAGCACCGGCGCGGAGGCCGAGGCCGCCTCCTGGAGCGCGGCCAGCGAGGTCAGCGCGCCCGGGCCGGTCGACAGCAGCAGCGGGGCCGCCTCGCCGGTGATCCTTCCGTAGGCGTCCGCCGCGAAACCGGCGTTGTTCTCCACGCGCAGGCCGACGTAGCGCAGCGACGAGCGGCGCAGGGCGTCGAACATGCCGAGGGCGTGCTGGCCGGGCAGGCCGAAGACCGTCGTCGCGCCGAGCCCGGACAGCGTCTCCACGACCAGGTCCCCGCCGTTGCGGCCGGCCGGAGGGTTCAGTGCGGCCGCGGTCTGCGCCTGTGTCGGGCGGAGTACCAGGTCGTGGTCGTGGGTCACTTCGAACGAGCCTCGGCAATCTGGCGGGTCATGATCGTGGTCAGTTCGTAGGCGGTGTGCGAGGCCGCCACCGACGTGATCTCCGCGTGGTCGTACGCGGGGGCCACCTCGACGACGTCCGCCGACACCAGGTTGCAGGAGGCGAGTCCGCGCAGGATCTCCAGCAGTTCCCTGGACGTCATACCACCGGCTTCGGGCGTACCGGTGCCCGGGGCATGAGCGGGGTCCAGGCAGTCGATGTCGATCGAGATGTACAGCGGACGGTCGCCGATGCGCTGCCGCAGCTGGTCGGCGACCTCGTCGGCGCCCCGGCGGTAGATGTCCGCCGAGGTCACGATGCCGAAGCCCATCTTCTCGTCGTCGGTCAGGTCCTGCTTGCCGTACAGCGGGCCGCGGGTGCCGACGTGCGAGAGGGCGGAGGTGTCGAGGATGCCCTCCTCGACGGCCCGGCGGAACGGAGTGCCGTGGGTGTACTCGGCGCCGAAGTAGGTGTCCCAGGTGTCCAGGTGGGCGTCGAAGTGGAGCAGGGCCACCGGGCCGTGCCTCTTCGCCACCGAGCGCAGCAGCGGCAGGGCGATGGTGTGGTCGCCGCCCAGCGTCATCAGCCGGGCGCCGGTGCCCAGCAGCTGGTCGGCGGCCGCCTCGATCGTCTCGACCGCCTCCTTGATGTCGAACGGGTTCACCGCGATGTCGCCGCCGTCCGCGACCTGCGCCAGGGCGAAGGGCGACGCGTCCTGCGCCGGGTTGTAGGGGCGCAGCAGCCGGGACGCCTCGCGGATGGCGTTGCCGCCGAAGCGGGCGCCCGGCCGGTACGAGACACCGGAGTCGAACGGCACGCCCACCACCGCGACGTCGGCGGTGCCGACCTCGTCGAGGCGGGGCAGCCGGGCGAAGGTCGCGGGACCGGCGTACCGCGGGATCCGGGAGGAGTCGACGGGTCCGCGGGGCGTCTCGTTGCTGCTCATGAGGTCATGCCTTCTTTCCTACGCTTCGTCGCGTATGCACTGCTTCTCGCTACGACCTTACTGGGCGGCGGCGACCGGTTCGGACACGAGTTCGGGGGTGCCGCGGCCCGCGAGCCGGTCCCGCCAGTTGGCCAGCACGGCCGCGTCGGTCGGCCTGGTCGCCAGCGAGACGGCGACGTAGGCGGCGAGGGAGGCGAGGAGGCCGTAGTAGACCGGCTCGTTGGCGAGGATGCCGTACCCCGCCATCAGGCCGATCACCGCGAGCCCGCCGACGGTCACGGCGGCGAGAGCGCCCTGGACGGTGCCGCGCCTCCACAGCAGCCCGCCGAGGATCGGCACCAGGAGCCCGCCGACCAGCAGGTTGTACGCCACGGTCAGCGCCTCGACGACGTCGTTGAGGGCGATGGCCGTGCCGATCACCCCGACACCCATGATCAGGATGAAGACGCGGTTGCCCCGCACCTCGTCGTGGTCGCCGGACCGGGCCCGGCCCCGGATCCGCGACCAGATGTCGTTGTTGGCGACGGTCGCGCAGGCGATCAGCGCGCCGGAGGAGGTCGACATCACCGCGGCGAGCGCGGCCGCGAGCACCAGCCCCCGCACCCCGACGGGGAGTTCGTCCTTGACGATGGTCGCGAACGCGTCGTCCGGGCTGCCCAGCTTCGGGTACAGCACCCTGGCGGCCGTGCCGATCACGGCGCCCGCGAGGGCGTACACCAGGCAGTAGGTGCCGGCGACGGTGCCGCCCCACTTCGCCGTCCGGTCGCCCCGGGCCGTGAACACGCGCTGCCAGATGTCCTGGCCGATCAGCATCCCGAACGTGTAGATCAGCACGTAGGTGAAGATCGTCTCGCCGCCGATCCCCAGCGGGTCGAAGTACGACGTGGGCAGCTTCGCCTTCATCGCGGAGAACCCGCCCGCCTTCACCACCGCGATGGGCAGCAGCAGGAGCAGGACGCCGATGGTCTTCACCACGAACTGCACCATGTCGGTGAGCGTGATCGACCACATGCCGCCGAGCGTCGAGTAGGCGACGACGATCGAGCCGCCGAGGACGATCGCGAGCGTCCGGTTCATGTCGAAGAGGACGTCGAAGATCGTGGCGTACGCGATGGTCGAGGTGACGGCGAGCATCAGGGTGTACGCCCACATCACGACGCCCGAGATCACGCCCGCCCGGCCGCCGTACCGCAGGTCCAGCATCTCGGAGACCGTGTACACCTTCAGGCGGGCGATCCGGGCCGAGAAGAAGACCGACAGGGCCAGCAGCCCGAGGCCGATGGTGAAGACCATCCAGGCGCCGGAGAGCCCGTACTGGTAGCCGAGGCCGACGCCGCCGATGGTGGACGCGCCGCCGAGGACGATCGCGGCCATGGTGCCGGAGTACATGGCCGGCCCCAGGCGGCGGCCCGCCACCAGGAAGTCGCTCTTGGACCTGGCACGGCGCATGCCCCACCAGCCCATGGCCAGCATGCCGGCCAGATAGATCACGATCACTGCGTAGTCGACGGCCACAGGGGCCCTCCTTCGCCGGGGGTCTCGCCGGTGGGTGACGGTCATCGACACTAGGTGGCCGGAAAGCGACTGCGAAGTGTACGTTTCATCCATTCGAGCCTCGCCGGATGGAGAGAACGCACACCATGCCGGACCCCACCGTTCCCCCCACGCCCGCCGTGCCGCTCGCGGCCCTCCTGGCTCGCGAGGATCTCGCCCTGCGCCGGATCGGCGGCCCGTCCGACCCGGCCCTGGTGATCCACGCGGCCCACACCTCGGAGATGTCCGACCCCTACCCCTACCTGCTGGGCGGCGAGCTGCTGCTGACGGCCGGGGTCCACGTCCCGGACGCGGAGAGCGGCGGAACGTACTTCGACGACTACGTGTCACGGATCGTGGCGGCGGGCGGCGCCGCCCTCGGCTTCGGCCTCGCCCCCGTCCACGACGCGGTCCCGCGCGCCCTGGTCGCCGCCTGCGACCGCCACGGCCTCCCGCTGCTGGAGGTGCCGCCGCAGACCCCGTTCACCGCCGTCGCGCGCGCGGTCTGGCAACTGCAGGCCCAGGCCCGCCTCGCCGAGCTGCGCCGGGTCACCGAGGCCCAGCAGAGCCTGGCGGCCGCGGCCGCCCGTCCCGACCCGGTGCCGTCCGTGCTCCGGCAGCTGGCCCGGCGGCTCGGCGGCTGGACCGCGCTGTACGGGCCGGAGGGCACGGAGACCGCGTCGGCGGGCCGGCACCCGGAGGATCCGGTGCGCGGGTCCCTGGCCGAGCTCTCCGCGGTCGTGCGCCCGTCCGGCCCCGGCACCCCCACCTCGGCGACCCACGCCACGGCGGGCACCCACCTCGCGGCCTACGCCCTCGGCACCGGCTTCGTCCTCGGGGTGGCCACCCCGGCCCGCGAACCGGGCGACCACACCATCGCCTCGGTGGCCGCGGTCCTCCTCACCCTCCTCACCGGCGACCAGCACAGCGGTCCGGGCGCGGCCCGCACCGCGGCCCTGGTACGGCTGCTGCTGGGCGGCACGGCGGAGGAGGCGGCGCCGCTGCTGGGGGCGGGCGACATCTGGTTCGTCGTGCATGCCCGCAGGAACGACCGGCGGGACCGCGCCGGCCTCTCGGGGGCGCGGGACTTCGCCGATGTGCAGCTCCGCCGCGGAGCGGGGCAAGCCCCCGCGCACCCGCACCCGCACGACCTCCTGGCCGCCACCGCACTGGGCGCCGCACTCGGCTCGCCCCTCATCGACCCGGAAGGGGAAGTCGTCCGCGTCCTGGTTCCCGGAGACCGCGCACCCGAACCGCAGGCCGGCTGGACCCTCGGCGTCAGCGCCCCCGCCCCCGCACGAGAACTCCCGGCCGCCGACGCCCGAGCGGCCCGCGCCCTCGCCCGCGCCCGGGCGACCCGCTCCCCACTGATCCGCCACGGCGCCCACACCGGACTCGACGCCCTGGTCCCCCGCGAGGACGCCCGGGCCCACGCCCGTGGCCTCCTCGCCCCCCTCGCGGAGCACCCCGCCCTGGTCGGCACCCTCCGCACCTGGATCTCCCTGCACGGCAGTTGGGACCGCACAGCGGTGGCACTGGCCGTCCACCGCAACACCGTGCGCCAGCGCATCGCCCGCTGCGCGACCCTCCTCGGCAGCGAACTCGACGATCCGGACGTACGGATGGAGCTGTGGTTCGCGCTGCGGCAGGAGTGAGTGACGCGCGTCCCAGCGTGCGATACGCAGGGGAATCGCACGGCGCCCTGCCTCACAATGGGAGCCATGCCGATACCCGGGACACCCAGCCGCGCCGAGCTCGTCGAGCACCTTGTGAAGACCCGTATCGCGGGCGATGTCGCCACACCCCGCGAGAACAACCTGCTCCACTACCGCAAGCTGGCCAACGGCGAGCGCAACTGGTGGCTCGGACTGGAACTCGGCGACCGGTGGACCGACGAGCAGGACGTGCTGGCCGTGATGGCCGAACGGGTCGGGGTGAACGACGACCCCGAGTACCGCTACGGCCAGGACACCATCGACCCGGAGCTGACCGTGGACGGCCTGAACCGGCTGGCCGCGCGGCTGCGCAAGGCGGCCGAGGGGCAGCAGCGGGTGCTGTTCGCGACCGGGCACCCGGGCGGCCTGCTGGACGTGCACCGGGCGACGGCGGCCGCGCTGCGCGCCGCCGGCTGCGAGGTCGTGGTCATCCCGGACGGACTGCAGACGGACGAGGGCTACGTCCTGCAGTTCGCCGACGTGGCCGTCCTGGAGCACGGGGCGACACTGTGGCACACCCACTCCGGTGAGCCCATGAAGGCCATCCTGGGCGGACTGGAGCGCGAGGGCCGCCCGCTGCCCGACCTGGTCGTCGCGGACCACGGCTGGGCGGGGTACGCGGCGCAGGCGGGCCTGGACTCCGTCGGGTACGCGGACTGCAACGACCCGGCGCTCTTCCTCGCCGAGTCGGAGGGCACCCTCCAGGTCGCCGTACCGCTCGACGACCATGTGCTCAGCCCGCGCCACTACGACCCGATGACCGCGTACCTCCTGTCGGAGGCGGGGCTCGCGTAACCGGGCACGACCGGGCGAGGTGCGGCCCCCGGGAGCCGGGAACCGCACCTCATGGCCTGGCCTAGACCCCGAATTGACTGATGTCCGTTCGCGTCCGGTGGGATCAGAAGCCGAGCCCGCCGTAGCCGAAGCCGCCGTAGCCGAGCCCGCCGAAGCCGCTGATGCCGTAGCCGACGGTGGGTACGACCACGACCGGGACGACCGGGACGACCCCGACCCCGCCGTAGCCGAAGCCGCCGTAACCACGGCAGTTGTTGAAGCCGCCGAAGCGGGAGTTGCAGCCGAAGCCGCCGGTGATCACGTTCTGGTGGGAGGAGGCGGGGGCCGCCGAGGCGGTACCCGCGGCGCCGACCGCCGCTCCACCGGCCAGCAGCAAACCGGCGGCGGATATCGCGGCGATGCGCCTCGCGCGCTGTACTCGCATGGGAAATACCTTTCTGCCGGACATACGTCCGCTACGCGGCACGTCCGCTATGCGGCACATGCACTGTGCGGCATTTCACTCATAGAGCTTAATCCGGCACAAAGCGCCCGGCACGTCGGACGATCACCGACCGTGATCCTCCGAGGTCGCGGGCCCCGGAGTGGGGTCCAGGTAGACCCGGCCGATCATGGGGAACGCGGCCCGCAGCCGCTGTTCGGCCCGTTCGCAGGCCCACTCGATCTGGGCCGCCGTCGACACGTCCCGGAAGTCCACCTTGGCCGCGACCAGGGCCTCGTTCGGGCCCTGGACCAGGGTGGTCAGCTCCAGCACGGCCACGATGTGCTCGGACTCCAGCAGCTCCGCGCGGATCCGCTCCCGCACCGCCTTCGGCAACGGCCGGCCGATGAGGAACTCGGCGTTCGAGCGGCCCAGCACCCAGGCGACGTACAGCAGGAGCACGCCGATGAGGAGGGAGGCCAGGCCGTCCCAGACGCCGGAGCCGGTGAGCTGCCCGCCCAGCAGGCCGCCGGCCGCGAGCACCAGGCCGACGAGCGCCGCCGAATCCTCCATCACCACGGCCTTCACGGCGGTGTCGGGGGTGCGCCGGAGATACAGCCTGAACGACACCCGGAAGCGGGCCGCCTCGCCGTACGCCTGCTTGAGCCCCGTACGCAGCGAGAACCCCTCCAGCACGAAGGCGACCGCCAGCACGAGGTACGACACCAGCGGGCTGCCCGGCTCCTCGCCCGCGACCAGGGTGTGGATGCCGTCGTAGAGGGAGAAGACCGCGCCGCCGACGAAGGTGGCGACGGCGGCCAGCATGGCCCAGATGTACCGCTCGGGGCCGTAGCCGAGCGGATGGTCCTCGTCGGCGGGTTTCTCGCTGCGTCTGAGCGCGGTGAGCAGCAGCAGCTCGGTGACCGTGTCGGCGAACGAGTGCGCCGCCTCGGACAGCATCGCGCTGGACCCGCTGATCACCCCGGCGACCGCCTTGGCGAGGGCGATCCCGAGGTTGGCGACGGCGGCGACGATCACCGTGACGGTGCTCTCGCCGCCGCCCTGTTCGGCTCCGCCGCTCCGGCCGGCTCCGGCACTGTGTTCGGTTTCGGACATGCCCCCAGTTCTACCTGGGGACGCGGACGACACCCTCCTGGATCACGGAAATGGCCAGTGAACCGTCCTGGGTGTAGATCCGGGCCTGTCCGAGCCCGCGGCCGCCGAACGCGGAGGGGGACTCCTGGTCGTACAGCAGCCACTCGTCGGCGCGGAACGGCCGGTGGAACCACATGGCGTGGTCCAGCGAGGCCCCCACCACGTCGCCCACGGCCCAGCCGCCGCGGCCGTGCGCGAGCAGGACCGAGTCGAGCAGGGTCATGTCGGAGACGTACGTCGCGAGCACGACGTGCAGCAGGGGGTCGTCGTCGAGCTTGCCGTTGGTGCGGAACCAGACCTGGCTGTGCGGATCGCGCGGCTCGCCGAACTTCCCGAACGGCGGCTCCTCGACGTACCGCAGGTCGATCGCCTCGCGGGCCTCCAGGAACTTCTCCACCACCGTGGCCGGCAGGTGGTCGTAGCCGCGCAGCCGCTCGGCCGAGGTGGGCAGGGTCTCCGGGTCCGGCGCGGGCGGCATCGGCGTCTGGTGGTCCAGGCCGTCCTCGTACAGCTGGAAGGACGCCGAGAGCGTGAAGATCGGCCTGCCGTGCTGGACGGCGACCGCGCGACGGGTGGTGAAGGAGCGGCCGTCACGGATCCGCTCGACGTTGTAGACGATGGGAGCGCCCGGGTCGCCGGGGCGCAGGAAGTACGCGTGCAGCGAGTGGGCGTGCCGGTCCGCCGGGACGGTACGCCCGGCGGCGACCAGCGCCTGGGCCGCGACCTGCCCGCCGAACACGCGTGGGACCACGGCGGACCGGGACTGGCCTCGGAAGATGTTCTCCTCGATCTGCTCCAGGTCGAGCAGATCGAGAAGATCATTCAGTGCCTCGTTCATGGCACCTTTTCTACTGGTGGGTAATTGCGTGGACCTTACAGGCCCATGTCCTTCGCGATGATCGTCTTCATGATCTCGCTGGTGCCACCGTAGATGCGGTTGACGCGGTTGTCCGCGTACAGGCGGGCGATCGGGTACTCGTTCATGAAGCCGTAGCCGCCGTGCAGCTGAAGGCAGCGGTCGATGACGCGGTGGGCGACCTCGGTGGTGAACAGCTTGGCGCTGGCGGCCTCGGCCGGGGTCAGCTCACCGGCGTCGAGGGCCTCCGTGGCGCGGTCGACGACGGCCTCGGCCGCGTCCACCTCGGCCTGGCAGGCGGCCAGCTCGAACTTGGTGTTCTGGAAGGCGGCGACGGGCTGGCCGAAGACCACCCGCTCCTGCACGTACTGCTTGGCGAACCGGACGGCGGCCTTGGCCTGCGCGTAGGCGCCGAAGGCGATGCCCCAGCGCTCGGAGGCGAGGTTGTGGCCGAGGTAGTAGAAGCCCTTGTTCTCCTCGCCGAGGAGGTCCTCGGCGGGGACCTTGACGTCGACGAACGCCAGCTCGGCGGTGTCGGAGGTCTTCAGGCCCAGCTTGTCGAGCTTGCGGCCGACCGAGTAGCCCTCGGCCTTGGTGTCCACCACGAACAGGGAGATGCCGTGGCGGCGGTCCTCCTGGGTGGGCGCGGAGGTACGGGCGCAGACGATCATGCGGTCGGCGTGCACACCGCCGGTGATGAAGGTCTTGGCGCCGTTGAGGACGTAGTGGGTGCCGTCCTCGGAGAGCTTGGCGGTGGTCTTCATGCCCGCGAGGTCGGACCCGGTGCCCGGCTCCGTCATCGCGATCGCCCACATCTCCTCGCCGGAGACGAACTTCGGCAGGTAACGCTTCTTCTGCTCGTCGGTGGCGAGCAGCTTTATGTACGGCAGGCCGAGCAGCACGTGCACGCCGGAGCCGCCGAAGGAGACACCGGCGCGGGCGGTCTCCTCGTACAGGACCGCCTCGAACTTGTAGGAGTCGATGCCGGCGCCGCCGTACTCCTCGTCGACGCGGATGCCGAAGACACCCAGCTCGGCGAGCTTGTAGTAGAAGTCGCGGGGCGCCTGACCGGCCGCGAACCACTCGTCGTACGCGGGTACGACCTCGGCCTCGATGAAGGCGCGGAGGGTCTCCCGGAACGCCTCGTGATCCTCGTTGAACAACGTACGGCGCACGGCCGCCACCTCCACCGGCTTCGATATGTCTAAGCGCTTGCTCAGATCTCAAGGTACCGGCGAGTACGTTCAGGCGTCCAGGGTGACCTTGCCCACCCACGGAACACGGACGCGCGGGATACGGGTGTCAGTTGCCGGCCCTGCCGTAGCGGCGGAAGGCGGAGGTCTCCACCGTCCAGGGACCGAACGGCACCGAGTCCCCGCAGATGTACGGGTCCTTTCGGGTGTAGCGGCCCTTGCACGGCTCGGAGGGCACCTCGACCGTGCCGGTGCGCGGATCGACGATCAGGTAACGGGCGATCCCCATGGCCGGATAGTCGTCGAGCTTCTCGACGTAGTCGTTGTCCGGACTGGACGGCGAGACGATCTCGACGGCCGCGAGCACCTGGGTCGCGTCAACGGCGATGCCCTCCTCCTCGTCGAGGGCCTCCTCGGGGATGACGACCGCGTCGGGGAGACGCATGGCGCCCGAGGGCGGGGTGTTCGATCTCTGGACCACTCGCGCAGATGTAGCCAGGGTGACTGGACAGGAGCTGCTCGTCCAGCTGCTTGCAGATGCGACGGATCGTGCCCTCGTGCCGCTTCGACGGGCACATCATGGCGAGTACCGGGCCTGACGGGCCGATCTCGACGCTCCAAGCCCCTTCGAGCCGCTCGGCGTAGGCGCCGGGCTCCTCGGCGATCGCGCGCATCCTCGCGTAGTCCATGCCCATGGATTCAGCGTAGCGAGACGGTACGGCACCGGCCCGCGCCTCGGGTCAGCCGCCGTCCGCCGCCGCGCCGAACGCGCCCCGCGCCATCCGGTGCAGCAGTACCGCCGTCACGCCGCGGCCCGGCAGGGAGCCCGGGCGGCCCAGGTGCGGGGTGGAGTTCAGGAGGCCGAAGACCGAGTGCACCGCGGAACGGGCCGCGGGTTCGGGGAGGGCGGGGTAGACCTCGCGGAGGACCTCCACCCACAGTTCGACGTACTGGCGCTGGAGCTGGCGCACCAGCTTGCGGTCGCTGTCGCGCAGGCGGTCCAGCTCCCGGTCGTGCAGGGTGATCAGCGGGCGGTCGTCGAGGGCGAAGTCGATGTGGCCCTCGATGAGGGAGTCCAGGACCACCGAGGGCGCGGTGTCCCCGTCGGCCTCCGCCAGCCGCCGCTTCGCGCCCGTCAGCAGCTGGCCGCTGATCCCCACCAGCAGCTCCGCGAGCATCGCGTCCTTGCCCGGGAAGTGCCGGTAGAGACCGGGCCCGCTGATGCCGACCGCGGCGCCTATCTCGTCCACGCCGACACCGTGGAAGCCGCGCTCGGCGAAGAGCCGGGCCGCCTCCTTGAGGATCTGCTCGCGCCGGGTCGGGGCATCGGTTCTCGTGGCCATGAGGCAATTCTAGACAGGGAGGTTAGCGGTCGTTAACCTGATGGGAAATGCGTTAACGCTCATTAACAAAGTGAGGGGATCGCGGGCATGGACCAGGCACCGGAGCTGACGAGCGCGGCGGACCCCGCCTCGGAGGCCTGGCGGGCCAACGAGGCGGCGCACCGCGTCCTCGTCGAGGAGCTGCGCGGCAAGCTGGCCGCGGCCGCGCTGGGCGGCGGCGAGAAGGCGCGGGCCCGGCACACCGCGCGCGGCAAGCTGCTGCCCAGGGACCGGGTGGACACCCTGCTGGACCCGGGCTCGCCGTTCCTGGAGCTGGCCCCGCTGGCCGCCGAGGGGATGTACGAGGGAGCGGCCCCGGCGGCCGGCGTGATCGCCGGCATCGGGCGGGTCAGCGGGCGCGAGTGCGTGATCGTCGCCAACGACGCCACGGTCAAGGGCGGCACGTACTACCCGATGACCGTGAAGAAGCACCTGCGGGCGCAGGAGGTGGCTCTCGACAACCGGCTGCCCTGCCTCTACCTGGTGGACTCCGGTGGCGCCTTCCTGCCCATGCAGGACGACGTCTTCCCGGACCGCGACCACTTCGGGCGGATCTTCTACAACCAGGCCCGGATGTCGGGGGCCGGCATCCCGCAGATCGCGGCCGTCCTCGGTTCGTGCACCGCCGGCGGCGCCTACGTCCCGGCGATGAGCGACGAGGCGGTGATCGTCCGCAACCAGGGCACGATCTTCCTCGGCGGCCCGCCGCTGGTGAAGGCGGCCACCGGTGAGGTCGTGACGGCGGAGGAGCTGGGCGGCGGCGAGGTGCACTCCCGGGTCTCCGGTGTCACCGACCACCTCGCCGAGGACGACGCGCACGCGCTGCGGATCCTCCGGGACATCGTGGCCACCCTCCCCGCCCGGCGCGACCTGCCCTGGGAGGCCGCCCCGGTCGTCGAGCCCAAGGTCGACCCCTACGGGCTGTACGGCGCCGTCCCGGTCGACTCCCGCACCCCCTACGACGTGCGCGAGATCATCGCCCGCGTCGTCGACGGCTCCCGGTTCGCCGAGTTCAAGAGCGAGTTCGGGCAGACCCTGGTCACCGGCTTCGCCCGCATCCACGGCCACCCGGTCGGGATCATCGGCAACAACGGCATCCTCTTCTCCGAGTCCGCCCAGAAGGGCGCCCACTTCATCGAGCTGTGCGACCAGCGCGGCATCCCGCTGGTGTTCCTGCAGAACATCTCCGGCTTCATGGTGGGCAAGGACTACGAGGCCGGCGGCATCGCCAAGCACGGCGCGAAGATGGTGACGGCGGTGGCCTGCACGCGCGTACCGAAGCTGACCGTGGTGGTCGGCGGGTCGTACGGCGCGGGGAACTACTCCATGTGCGGCCGGGCCTACTCCCCCCGTTTCCTGTGGATGTGGCCCAACGCCAAGATCTCCGTCATGGGCGGCGAGCAGGCCGCGTCGGTGCTGGCGACCGTCAAGCGGGACCAGCTGGAGGCGCGGGGCGAGGAGTGGCCGGCCGAGGACGAGGAGGCCTTCAAGGCCCCCGTGCGCGCGCAGTACGAGCGCCAGGGCAGCGCCTACTACGCGACCGCACGGCTCTGGGACGACGGGGTCATCGACCCCCTCGAAACCCGCCAGGTGCTGGGCCTCGCCCTGACGGCCTGTGGCAACGCGCCGCTGGGTGAGCCCCAGTTCGGCGTCTTCCGGATGTGAGGAGGGGACTCGTGTTCGACACCGTACTCGTGGCCAACCGGGGCGAGATCGCCGTCCGGGTCATCCGTACGCTGCGGTCGCTGGGCGTGCGCTCGGTCGCGGTGTACTCCGACGCCGACGCGGACGCGCGGCACGTCCGGGAGGCCGACACGGCGGTACGGCTCGGTCCGGCGCCGGCGGGCGAGAGCTATCTGTCCGTCGAGCGATTGCTGACGGCGGCCGCCGTGAGCGGCGCCCAGGCGGTCCACCCCGGCTACGGCTTCCTCGCCGAGAACGCGGCCTTCGCACGCGCCTGCCAGGAGGCGGGGCTGGTGTTCATCGGCCCGCCGGCCGACGCGATCGCGCTGATGGGCGACAAGATCCGCGCGAAGGAGACGGTGAGCGCGGCCGGGGTGCCGGTGGTGCCGGGCGGCCGTGATCCCGAACTCGCCGAGGCCGCGCGCGCGTTGGGTGCGCCCGTGCTGCTCAAGCCGTCCGCGGGCGGCGGCGGCAAGGGCATGCGGCTGGTGCGCGACCTGACCCTGCTCGACGAGGAGATCGCCGCCGCCCGCCGCGAGGCCCGCGCCTCCTTCGGCGACGACACTCTCCTCGTCGAGCGCTGGGTCGACCGCCCCCGGCACATCGAGATCCAGGTGCTGGCCGACGGCCACGGGAACGTGGTGCACCTCGGCGAGCGCGAGTGCTCGCTGCAGCGGCGGCACCAGAAGGTGATCGAGGAGGCGCCGTCGGTCCTGCTGGACGAGGCGACACGGGCCGCGATGGGCGAGGCCGCGGTGCAGGCGGCCCGCTCGTGCGGGTACCGGGGCGCGGGCACGGTGGAGTTCATCGTGCCGGGCGGCGACCCCTCGTCGTACTACTTCATGGAGATGAACACCCGCCTCCAGGTGGAGCACCCGGTGACCGAACTGGTCACCGGCGTCGACCTGGTGGAGTGGCAGCTGCGGGTGGCGGCCGGCGAAAGGCTCGGGTTCGCGCAGGAGGACGTCCGGCTGACCGGGCACGCGGTGGAGGCCCGGATCTGCGCCGAGGACCCGGCACGCGGCTTCCTGCCCACCGGCGGCACGGTGCTGCTGCTGCACGAGCCCTCGGGGGACGGCGTCCGCACCGACTCCGGGCTCAGCGAGGGCACCGAGGTCGGCAGCCTCTACGACCCGATGCTGTCCAAGGTGATCGCCTACGGCCCGGACCGCGAGACCGCGCTCCGCAAGCTGCGCGGCGCCCTCGCCCGGACGGTCACCCTGGGCGTGCAGACCAACGCCGGGTTCCTGCGCCGGCTGCTCGGGCATCCGGCGGTGGTGGCGGGCGAGCTGGACACGGGCCTGGTCGAACGGGTGGTGGACGAGCTGGTCTCCACCGACGTACCGGACGAGGTGTACGAGGCCGCCGCGGCCGTACGCCTGGAGGCGCTGGAGCCCGCAGCCGGCGCGGGCTGGACGGACCCCTTCTCGGTGCCCAGCGGCTGGCGGCTCGGCGGCACCCCCAAGCCGGTCGGCTTCCACCTGCGGGTGCAGGACCCGGTGGAGTACCGCCCGCGGGGCACGCACTCCGTCACTCAGGACCGCGTGGCGGTCACCCTGGACGGGGTCCGCCACACCTTCCTCCACACCGCGGACTGGATCGGGCGGGACGGGGACGCCTGGCAGGTCCGCGACCACGACCCGGTCGCCGCGTCCCTGAACCGGGCCGCACACGCCGGCGCCGACTCCCTCACCGCGCCCATGCCGGGCACCGTGACGGTCGTGAAGGTGTCGGTCGGCGACGAAGTGGCCGCGGGGCAGAGCCTGTTGGTGGTGGAGGCGATGAAGATGGAGCACGTCATCTCCGCCCCGCACGCCGGCACGGTCGCCGAGCTCGACGTGACACCGGGCGCCACGGTCGCCATGGACCAGGTGCTGGCGGTCATCAACCCGGTGGAGGAGGAGAAATGACGCTTCCCATGGCCGTACCGGCGACCGATCTCCCCGCCCGGGTCCGGATCCACGAGGTCGGTGCCCGCGACGGCCTGCAGAACGAGAAGTCGACGGTCCCCACCGAGGTCAAGGCCGAGTTCATCCGCCGGCTGGCCGACGCGGGCCTGACGACGATCGAGGCGACCAGCTTCGTACACCCGAAATGGGTGCCCCAACTGGCCGACGCGGAGGAGCTGTTCCCCCTCGTCGCCGAGCTCGGCGTGGAACTCCCGGTCCTCGTGCCCAACCAGCGGGGCCTGGACCGGGCGCTGGCCCTCGGCGCCCGCCGGGTCGCCGTCTTCGCCAGCGCCACCGAGTCCTTCGCCAAGGCCAATCTCAACCGCACGGTGGACGAGTCGCTCGCGGTCTTCGACCCGGTCGTCCGGCAGGCGAAGGACGCCGGTGCCCATGTCCGCGGTTACGTGTCGATGTGCTTCGGCGATCCCTGGGAGGGCGCGGTGCCGCTCCACCAGGTGGTCCGGGTCTGCACGGCGCTGCGCGACATGGGCTGCGACGAGCTGAGCCTCGGCGACACGATCGGCGTGGCCACCCCCGGCCACGTGCTCGAACTGCTCTCCCTGCTCAACGAGGAGGGCGTGCCGACGAACGTCATCGGCGTGCACTTCCACGACACCTACGGCCAGGCGCTCGCGAACACCTACGCGGCCCTGGAACACGGCGTGACGACGGTCGACGCGTCCGCCGGCGGGCTCGGCGGCTGCCCGTACGCCAAGTCCGCCACCGGCAACCTCGCCACCGAGGACCTGGTCTGGATGCTCCAGGGCCTCGGCATCGAGACCGGAGTCGACCTCGCCAGACTCACCGCCACCAGCGTGTGGATGGCCGAACGACTGGGCCGACCCAGCCCGTCCCGTACCGTCCGCGCCCTCTCCCACCAGGAGTGACGACCATGGACCACCGCCTCTCCCCCGAACTGGACGAACTCCGCCGCACGGTGGAGGAGTTCGCCCACGACGTCGTGGCGCCGAAGATCGGCGACTTCTACGAGCGCCACGAGTTCCCCTACGAGATCGTCCGCGAGATGGGCCGCATGGGCCTGTTCGGGCTGCCGTTCCCCGAGGAGTACGGCGGCATGGGCGGCGACTACCTTGCCCTCGGCATCGCCCTGGAGGAACTGGCCCGCGTCGACTCGTCGGTGGCGATCACCCTCGAAGCGGGCGTCTCGCTCGGCGCCATGCCGATCCATCTCTTCGGCACGGACGAGCAGAAGCGGGAGTGGCTGCCCCGGCTCTGCTCCGGCGAGATCCTGGGCGCCTTCGGCCTCACCGAACCCGACGGCGGCAGCGACGCGGGCGCGACCCGTACGACGGCCCGGCTGGACGAGGCCACCGGCGAGTGGGTGATCAACGGCACCAAGTGCTTCATCACCAACTCGGGCACGGACATCACGGGACTGGTCACCGTCACCGCGGTCACCGGCCGCAAGCCCGACGGCAAGCCGCAGATCTCGTCCGTCATCGTCCCGTCGGGCACCCCCGGATTCACGGTCGCCGCGCCCTACTCCAAGGTCGGCTGGAACGCCTCCGACACCCGGGAGCTGTCCTTCACCGACGTCCGGGTCCCCGCCGCCAACCTGCTCGGCACGGAAGGCCGCGGCTACGCCCAGTTCCTGCGCATCCTCGACGAGGGCCGCATCGCCATCGCGGCCCTCGCCACCGGCCTCGCGCAGGGCTGCGTCGACGAGTCGGTGCGGTACGCGAAGGAACGCCATGCCTTCGGCCGCCCGATCGGCGCCAACCAGGCCATCCAGTTCAAGATCGCCGACATGGAGATGAAGGCGCACACGGCCCGCCTGGCGTGGCGCGACGCGGCCTCCCGCCTGGTCGCCGGCGAGCCCTTCAAGAAGGAGGCGGCACTGGCCAAGCTCTACTCCTCCACCGTCGCCGTGGACAACGCCCGCGACGCCACCCAGGTGCACGGCGGCTACGGCTTCATGAACGAGTACCCGGTGGCCCGCATGTGGCGCGACTCGAAGATCCTGGAGATCGGCGAGGGCACGAGCGAGGTACAGCGCATGCTGATCGCGCGGGAGCTGGGCCTGGTGGGCTGACCCGGCCGGCTTCCTCCCGACGACGGCCTGTGCGCCCGCCCCCCAACCCCCGGGCGCGCCCCCCCGCCCCCCCCCCCCACCACACATGACCAATCCGACCACCCCAACCCCCCGCAGACGCGGGAAACAAAAAAAACAAAACC
>NZ_JBHZAN010000038.1:0-20037 GCF_042754285.1 Streptomyces sp. NPDC059224 | reverse complement strand
CATCCCCATGACGCAATCCGTTTTTGGGGTGGTTTTGGTGGGGTGGTTTTGGTTTATATGAGACGGGCGTCGGCGGGGGCGCCCGCCCCGTACCACGGGGCGGGCGCACAGGCCGTCAGCCGCTGAGCTGCTTGCGCAAGGCGTCCAGGCCGTCGCGGCAGATGCCGGTGAACAGATCGACGACCTCCTCGTCGACGGCCCCGTCGGGGACGAAGCGGCCCGACCACCGCACTTCGGCGGCGCTCTCATGACCGCTGGTGCCGGGACGGACCGCCGCCCGGCGCCCCGGCGGCCGGGATCTCCTACCCGCCGTCCGTCTGCCCCCGCGTACCCGTCGGATATCCGGCCTCCACCGCGCGCCGGAACCAGTCCTCGGCCTCGGCCTCCTCGCCGCGGCGGCTCAGGACGTGCGCGAGGTTCACCATCGCCGGCGGGTATCCGTGGTGCGCCGCGCGCCGGTAGACCGCGAGAGCGCCGTCCTCGTCGCCCTCCCGGTCAAGGGCGAGGCCGAGGTTGAACAGCTGGGGTCCGGCCCGGCGCGGGGACAGCCAGGACAGGTAGTCCCGTTCGGCGGTCTCCAGCCCCTCCCGGCGATAGGCGTTGAGCAGGAGGCTCGTCGCACCCCGGGTACCGAACGGGGTGGACGCCCAGGCGAACGGCAGACCGGCGCAGAGCGCCAGCGCGGCGATCGTCCACGACACCCAGGCCGGGGCGCCGAGCGCCGCGCGGGTCCATCCCGTGGCGGCCCCGAGGACCAGCGCCACCGGAACCCCCGCGGACACCACGAAGAGGGACACGAGCGAACGTCTGCTCCAGCCGTAGGTCACCGCACCAGAGGAACACGCCGGCCGGTACGCATCAAGGGAGGGCGCACGTGCGGGAGTTGGAAGACGCGAGGCGGGCCCGTGCGGGAGGTCCGAGGGGCGTCGCTGGACACGATCTGAGGTTAGGCTAACCTAATCTTCGACTTGTCCGGCGGTGATCCCGCACGTCCGAAAGCAGTCACACCCATGTCCAATGTCAGAGCAGCCCACCTCACTCGCCGCGGCATCCTGGCCGCCGGTGGCGCCCTCGGCCTCGGTGCCGTGCTCGCCGCCTGCGGGGACGACGACGCGAAAAGCGGGGCCTCCTCCGACAAGGAGACGACGGCCGCCAAGTCGGGCCCCTGGAGCTTCAAGGACGACCGCGGGACCACGGTGAAGCTGGACAGGGCGCCGGCGAACATCGTCGCCTTCGTCGGCGTCGCCGCCGCGCTGTACGACTACGGCGTCGGCGTCAAGGGCGTCTTCGGCCCCACGAAGACCAAGGACGGCAAGGCCGACGTCCAGGCCGGCGACATGGACGTCAGCAAGCTGACCGTCCTCGGCAACACCTGGGGCCAGTTCAACGTCGAGAAGTACGCGGCCCTCGCCCCCGAGGTCCTCATCACCACGATGTTCGACGGTGCCGGCACCCTCTGGTACGTCCCGGACGAGTCCAAGGACAAGATCGCCAAGCTCGCCCCGAGCGTCGGCATCTCGGCCTACGACCGCCAGCTGACCGTCCCGCTCCAGCGCGTCTGGGCGCTCGCCGAGTCGCTCGGCGCGGACATGACGGCGAGCAGGGTCACGGACGCCAAGAAGCGCTTCGAGGCGGCCTCCTCCCGGCTCCGCGCCGCGGCCAGGGCGCACCCCGACATCAAGGTGCTGGCCGGATCGGCCGCCCAGGACCTCTTCTACGTCTCCGGCACCAACCTCTCGGTGGACCTGGAGTACTTCAAGGCCCTCGGCGTGAACTTCGTCGAGCCGTCGGCTTCCGTCCTGAAGAAGAGCGGCGGCTGGTACGAGGACCTGAGCTGGGAGAACGTCGACAAGTACCGGGCCGACATCATCATGATGGACGACCGTACGGCGACCATCCAGCCGGCCGACATCACCCAGGCCACCTGGAAGAGGCTCCCCGCGGTCAAGGCCGGCCAGGTCATCGCCCGCTCCCCCGAACCGATCTTCTCCTACGACAAGTGCGTCGCGATGGTCGAGAACCTCGCCAAGGCGCTGGAGACGGCGAAGAAGGTCAGCTGACCCCCGGTCCCGCGTACACCCACACAACTTCCTGGGCCTCAGGAGCTCATATGACGACGGCCGTAGCCGCCCCGTTCCGTTTCTTCTCCCTCCAGGTCACGCGGACGAGGCGGCTCGGTCCGTCTCTGGTCCGGGTGACCTTCGCCGGCGCCGACCTGGCGCACTTCCACTCCGACGGCCGCGACCAGTCCCTCTCCCTGTTCCTCCCGGCCGAGGGGCGCACCGAGCCGGCCGTCCCCGTCGAGCTGGGCGAGGGCTGGTTCCGGGGCTGGCGTGAACTCCCGGACGACGTACGGGCCGTGATGCGCTCGTACACGCTGCGGGAACTGCGCCGCGGCCCGGACGAGATCGACATCGACTTCGTGCTGCACGGGGTGGGACCGGGGGCCTCCCCCACTCCCGGCTCCGCTCCGGCGGGGGGACCCCCATCCCCCGCCGGGCCCGCCTCCCGCTGGGCCTCCCGGGCCGCCGCCGGCGACCGGGTGGTCCTGCTCGGCCCCGCGGTCGCCGACAACCGGGCCATCCGCTTCCGGCCGCCCGAGGACACCGGTCTGGTGCTGATCTGGGGCGACGACACCGCCGTACCGGCGGCGACCGCCATCATCGAATCCCTCCCCGCCGGCGCCCGGGTCCGCGCCTGGCTGGAGGTGCCGCACGCCGGGGACGTCCAGGACGTGGCGACCGCGGCGGACGCGGAGATCGACTGGGTGGTGGGCACCACCGCCGAGGCGGCGATCCGGGGTGCCCGGCTGCCCGCCGGGGAGCGCCCGTACGTGTGGATCGCCGGTGAGTCCGGGCGGGTGAAGGAGCTGCGCCGGCACTTCGTCGGGGAGCGGGGGGTGGACCGGCGCCGGGTCACCTTCGTCGGCTACTGGCGGCAGGGCCTGACGGAGGAACAACTCCGGGAAGCCGGCGAGTAGTCAGAGGCCGACGTGACGGCCGTCACGGGAGGGGCAGCGCTTCCTCCGTGTTACTTAGGTTAGGCTAACCTAAGTGGAGCGGATCGCTCCCCTCCCCGCACGGATCGTCCCCGGAGGACCCCCACATGCGCTCGCACCTGCTCAATGACCGGACCGCGGAGCACTACCGCCGCTCCGTGACCGAAGGAGTAGAGCGGGTGGCGGCCAAACTCGCCACCACCGACCGGCCGTTCACGGGTGTCACCGTCGACGACCTCGCCCCCCTCGTCGAGGGCATCGACCTCGACCAGCCGTTGCACGACACCACCGCTGTCCTGGACGAGCTGGAGGACGTCTACCTCCGGGACGCCGTCTACTTCCACCACCCCCGCTACCTGGCCCACCTCAACTGCCCGGTGGTCATCCCGGCGGTGCTCGGCGAGGCGGTGCTCACCGCCGTCAACTCGTCCCTGGACACCTGGGACCAGTCGGCCGGCGGCACCCTGATCGAGCGGCGGCTGATCGACTGGACGACCGCCCGCATCGGCCTCGGTGAGGCCGCCGACGGCGTGTTCACCTCGGGCGGCACCCAGTCCAACCTCCAGGCGCTGCTGCTCGCGAGGGAGGAGGCGAAGCCGGGGCCGGACGGGTGGGAGGGACCGGCCTCCCTGGCCAGACTGCGGATCCTCGCCTCCGAGGTCAGCCACTTCAGCGTGAAGAAGTCGGCGAAACTGCTCGGCCTCGGCCAGGACGCGGTGGTCTGCGTCCCCGTCGGCCAGGACAAGCGGATGCAGACCGTCGCCCTCGCCCGCGAACTGGAGCGCTGCAGGAACGACGGCCTGGTGCCCATGGCGGTCGTCGCCACCGCCGGCACCACCGACTTCGGCTCCATAGACCCGCTGCCGGAGATCGCCGAGCTGTGCGATCAGTACGGCGTCTGGATGCACGTCGACGCGGCCTACGGCTGCGGACTGCTCGCCTCCCTGAAGCACCGGGACCGGATCGCCGGGATCGAGCGCGCCGACTCGGTCACCGTCGACTACCACAAGGCCTTCTTCCAGCCGGTGAGTTCGTCCGCCGTGCTGGTCCGGGACGCCGCGACCCTGCGCCACGCCACCTACCACGCGGAGTACCTCAACCCCCGCCGGATGGTCGAGGAGCGCATCCCCAACCAGGTCGACAAGTCCCTGCAGACCACCCGACGCTTCGACGCCCTCAAGCTGTGGATGACGCTGCGCACCATGGGCGCGGACGGCATCGGCCGGCTCTTCGACGAGGTCTGCGACCTGGCCGCGGAGGGCTGGCGGGTGATGGCCGCCGACCCCCGCTTCGACGTCGTCGTCCAGCCGTCGCTGTCCACCCTCGTCTTCCGTTACATCCCGGCGGCCGTCACCGACCCGGCCGAGATCGACCGCGCCAACCTGTACGCCCGCAAGGCACTGTTCGCCTCCGGTGACGCGGTCGTCGCGGGCACCAAGGTCGGCGGCCGCCACTACCTCAAGTTCACCCTGCTCAACCCCGAGACCACGACCGCCGACATCACCGCCGTCCTCGATCTGATCGCCGGCCACGCCGAGCAGTACCTGGGAGAGTCCCTTGACCGCGCGTCCTGACCACCCGACCACCGTCCATGACTTCGTGGGCATCGGGCTCGGGCCCTTCAACCTCGGCCTCGCCTGCCTGACCGAGCCGATCGCCGAACTGGACGGCGTCTTCCTGGACTCGAAGCCCGCCTTCGAATGGCATGCCGGCATGCTCCTGGACGGCGCCCACCTCCAGACCCCGTTCATGTCGGACCTGGTCACCCTGGCCGACCCCACCTCGCCGTACTCCTTCCTCAACTACCTGAAGGAGAGGGGCCGGCTGTACTCGTTCTACATCCGCGAGAACTTCTATCCGCTGCGGGTGGAGTACGACGACTACTGCCGGTGGGCCGCCGACAAGCTGACCAACGTCCGCTTCGGCACCACGGTGACGGAGGTCCGCCACGACGACGGGCTGTACGTCCTCGCCACCGCCGCCGGCGACACCTACCGCGCCCGCCGGCTGGTCCTCGGCACCGGCACCCCGCCCTACGTCCCGGAGGCCTGCCAGGGCCTGGGCGGCGACTTCATCCACAACTCGCGGTACCTGCGGCACAAGCAGGAACTCCAGTCCAAGGAGTCCATCACGCTGGTCGGCAGCGGCCAGTCCGCCGCCGAGATCTACTACGACCTGCTCAGCGAGATCGACGTCCACGGCTACCGCCTGAACTGGGTGACCCGCTCGCCGCGCTTCTTCCCGCTCGAATACACCAAGCTCACGCTGGAGATGACCAGCCCGGAGTACATCGACTACTTCCACGCCCTGCCCGAGCAGACCCGTTACCGGCTCACGGCCGAACAGAAGGGCCTGTTCAAGGGGATCGACGGCGACCTGATCAACGAGATCTTCGACCTGCTCTACCAGAAGAACCTCGGCGGGCCGGTCCCCACCCGGCTGCTCACCAACTCCAGCCTGAACGCTGCGGCCTACGACAACGGCACCTACACCCTCACCCTGCGTCAGGAGGAGCAGGGCAGGGACTACGAACTGGAGACCCAGGGCCTGGTCCTCGCCACCGGCTACCGGTACACCGAGCCGGAGTTCCTCCGGCCCGTCCGCGACCGGCTGCGCTACGACGCGCACGGCAACTTCGACGTGGCCCGCAACTACGCCGTCGACATCACGGGCCGGGGGGTGTTCCTCCAGAACGCCGGCGTCCACACCCACAGCGTCACCAGCCCCGACCTGGGCATGGGCCCCTACCGGAACGCGTACATCATCCGCGAGCTGCTCGGCTCGGAGTACTACCCGGTGGAGAAGACCATCGCCTTCCAGGAGTTCGCGATATGAGCACGCCGACCACGGCAACGACGTTCACCTTCCGGCCCCTGGACCCCCTCCGGGACGGCGAGCTGCTGCACTCCTGGGTCACCCACCCCAAGGCGGCCCACTGGATGATGCAGGGCGCCGGACCGGAGGAAGTCGAGCGGGCCTACAGGGAGATCGCCGCCGACGAGCACCACCATGCGCTCCTCGGCCTCGGCGAGGACGGTGAGCCCGCCTTCCTCATGGAGTACTACGATCCAGCCCACCGCGAGCTGGCCGGGCTGTACGAGCCGGAGCCGGGGGACGTCGGGATGCACTTCCTGACCCCGGCCACCGACACGCCCGTGCACGGCTTCACCAGGGCCGTCATCACGGCCGTGGTGGCGCACCTCTTCGAGGACCCGGCGGCCCGCCGGATCGTCGTCGAGCCGGACGTGCACAACACGGCCGTGCACGCGCTGAACGAGTTCGTCGGGTTCGTGCCCGCGGGCGAGATCCAGAAGCCGGAGAAGACGGCGTTGCTGAGCTTCTGCACCCGGGAGCGGTTCCAGAAGGCGGTGGCCACCGTATGACCCTCGCCGACGCCGTGGCCCATCTCTCCCCCGAGCGCTGGGAGAGGGCCAACCGGCTCCTGATACGCAAGGCGCTCGCCGAGTTCGCCCACGAACGCCTGATCACCCCGGAGCGGGACGGGGAGTCGTACACCGTCCGCAGCGACGACGGGCTCACCCGGTACCGCTTCACCGCCGTCCGCCGGGCCCTGGACCACTGGCAGGTGGACGCCGACTCCATCACCCGGGTCCGCGACGGTGCCGGACTCCCGCTCGCCGCCCTCGACTTCTTCATCGAGCTGAAGGACTCGCTGGGTCTGAGCGACGAGATCCTGCCGGTCTACCTGGAGGAGATCTCCTCCACCCTGTCCGGCACCTGCTACAAGCTGGCCAAGCCGCAGATCCCGGTCGCCGAGCTCGCCGGAAGCGGTTTCCAGGCCATCGAGACCGGGATGACCGAGGGCCACCCCTGTTTCGTCGCCAACAACGGCCGGCTCGGCTTCGGCGTCCACGAGTACCTGTCGTACGCCCCCGAGACCGCGAGCCCGGTCCGGCTGGTCTGGCTCGCGGCCCACGCCTCACGTGCCGCGTTCACGGCGGGCGTGGGCATCGACTACGAGTCCTTCGTACGGGACGAGCTGGGCGAGAGGACCGTCGAGCGCTTCCACGGCGTCCTGCGCGACCGGGGCCTGGACCCCGCCGACTACCTCTTCGTCCCGGTCCACCCCTGGCAGTGGTGGAACAAGCTCACCGTCACCTTCGCGGCCGAGGTCGCCCGCGGCCACCTCGTCTGTCTGGGCGAGGGCGACGACGAGTACCTGGCCCAGCAGTCCGTCAGGACCTTCTTCAACAGCTCCCACCCCGGCAAGCACTACGTCAAGACCGCCCTGTCGGTCCTCAACATGGGCTTCATGCGCGGTCTTTCGGCCGCCTACATGGAGGCCACCCCGGCGATCAACGACTGGCTGGCCGAGCTCATCGACAACGACCCGGTGCTCAGGTCCACCGGCCTGTCGATCATCCGGGAGCGGGCCGCCGTCGGCTACCGGCACCTGGAGTACGAGCGGGCGACCGACCGCTACTCGCCGTACCGGAAGATGCTGGCGGCGCTCTGGCGGGAGAGCCCGGTGCCGTCGCTCCAGGAGGGCGAGTCGCTGGCGACGATGGCCTCGCTGGTCCATGTGGACCACGAGGGCGCCTCCTTCGCCGCCGCGCTGATCGAGCGGAGCGGGCTGACGCCCGAGGACTGGCTTCGGGCGTACCTGAAGGCCTACTTCACGCCGCTCCTGCACAGCTTCTACGCCTACGACCTGGTGTTCATGCCGCACGGCGAGAACGTCATCCTGGTACTGAGGGACGGCGTGGTGCAGCGGGCGATCTACAAGGACATCGCCGAGGAGATCGCGGTCATGGACCCGGACGCGGTGCTGCCGCCCGCGGTCGAGCGGCTGCGCGTCGAGGTCCCCGACGACAGGAAACTGCTGTCGGTCTTCACGGACGTCTTCGACTGCTTCTTCCGCTTCCTCGCCGCGAACCTGGCGGCCGAAGGGGTCCTGACGGAGGACGACTTCTGGCGGACGGTCGCCGAGGTCACCCGCGCATACCAGGAATCGGCGCCCGAACTCGCCGACAGGTTCGCGCGGTACGACATGTTCGCGCCCGAGTTCGCGCTGTCCTGCCTCAACCGGCTCCAGCTGCGCGACAACAGGCAGATGGTGGACCTGGCGGACCCGTCGGGCGCCCTCCAGCTGGTCGGAACCCTGAGAAATCCCGTCGCGGGGTTCTGATCCGGGCCGACGGGCTCCCCCGAGTACGGTCCTCGGGGGAGCCCGTCGGCCATTTCCGGTTCGGCCTATTTCGCGGGCCAGGGCACCTGCGGAGAGCGGTAGTAGCCGATGCCCAGCGCGTCCCAGCGGGGCGCCTGCGCGGCGAGCCGCACCTTGTAGGCGTCCCAGTCGTGCGTGGACGCCGGCGACCAGCCCAGCTCCGCCACCCCGGGCAGCCGGGGGAAGGCCATGACGTCGATGTCGGCGCTGGTCACGAGGGTCTCGGACCACAGCGGTGCCTCGACCCCGCGGACCGCCGACCCCGGCGCCCCCGCAAGGTAGACGCCCGGATCCCAGTCGTAGGACCGCCGCACCTCCACCAGACCGGCCCAGTCCTGGCCGAGCGGGGTGTCCTCGGTGTACTTCATGTCGAGGTAGACCCGGTCGGCGGGCGAGAGGATCAGTCCGGTGCCGTGCTGCGCGGCCGTGGCCACCTGGGCCTTCTCGTCCGCGCTCGTGTCGTCGAGCCCCCAGTACTGGGCGATCGCGCCCGGCACCGGATGCGCGCCGGTCAGCTGGTGCCAGCCGATCACCGTCTTGCCGTACTTCGCGACGAGCGGCTGCACCCGGTCCATGAACGCCACGTAGTCCTCGTGGCTGGTGGAGTGCGCCTCGTCGCCGCCGATGTGGAGATAGCGGCCCGGGGTGAGGGCGGCCAGTTCGCGGATGACGTCGTCGACGAAGTCGTACGTCACCTGCTTCGAGACGCACAGCGAACTGAAACCGACGTCCGTGCCGGTGTACAGCGGCGGTGCGGTGCCGTCGCAGTTGAGGCCGGCGTAGGAGGCGAGGGCCGCGTTGGTGTGGCCGGGCATGTCGATCTCGGGGACGACCTCCAGATAGCGGGAGGCGGCGTAGCGGACGATGTCCTCGTACTGGGCCTTGGTGTAGTGGCCGCCCCGGCCGCCGCCGACCTGGGTGGAGCCGCCGTAGGCCGCCAGGCGGGGCCAGGAGTCGACGGCGATGCGCCAGCCCTGGTCGTCGCTGAGGTGCAGATGCAGCTCGTTGATCTTGTAGAGGGCCAGTTCGTCGATGTACCGCTTGACCTGGGCCACGGTGAAGAAGTGCCGGGACACGTCGAGCATCGCGCCCCGGTAGGCGTATCGGGGGCGGTCGGTGATGGTGCCGCCCGCGACCAGCCAGGGGCCCGGTTGAGCGGTGTCCTTCTCGACGGCGGCCGGGAGCAGCTGGCGCAAGGTCTGGACGCCGTGGAAGAGGCCGGCGGGTGCGGCGGCGGTGAGGGTGACCCCGTCGCGGCCGCTGTCGAGGCGATAGCCCTCGGCGCCGAACGGGCCCTTGGCCAGCCGGAGCCGGATGCCCGGGGTGCCGTGCGTGGTCAGCGGCACCCGGTAGCCGGTGGACGGGCGCAGCAGGTCCGCGAGGTATTCGCCGACGCGCCGGGCCTCCGGGGAGCCGTCGACGCGGATGGCGGTGTCGCGGGTGATGCGGTACGGCGCGCCGCCGGCCTTGACCGAGGCGGGCGCCGGGACGACCCGGTCGAGCGGGGCGGGAACGGGTCCGGGCGCGGGTGGGGTGGCGCCGACCGTGAAGGCGCCGGCCGCCGCGACCAGCAGCAGGGACCCGAGGACCCGGGCCAGGCGAGGAGTACGGGGGGTGCGGGGAGTCGTTCTGTGGTGCGGTCGCACATGCGCTCCCTTCGACAGAACATCGGCAAAGACATCGGCGGAACTCGATGCAGGGGACTCGGCTGAGGATGCACCACCGGCCCGGATTGGTCGAGACCACCGGGCCGTACTTCCGGTGGAACAATCCCCCCATGGCGGAAATCATCCAGAAGGACGCCACCTGGGCCTTGGACGGAGACGCTCTGCGGCTGACTCCCGGGCGGGACAGGAACGTCAGTGTGCTGCGCCGGACGCTGGGTGAACTGGCCGTGCCGCTGGGCGCGTTGGCGGGTGTCTCGTTCGAGCAGGGGCGCAGGTCGGGGCTGCTGAGGCTGCGGCTGCGGGACGGCGCCGATCCGCTGCTGCAGGCCACCGGCGGCCGGCTCACCGAACCTCACGACCCGTACCGGCTGTCCGTGGAGCCGGACCGGTACGGCGTCGCCGAGTACTTCACGGACTCGGTGCGCGACGCACTGCTGCTGGAGCGGGTCCCGGGCACGCCGGTGACCGGGTATCTGCTGCCGGGTCCGCACCTGCCGCTGTCGGTCTCCGCCGGGGACGGCACCGCCGGTTTCGACGGCGAGCGGGTACGGCTGGAGTGGAACTGGAAGACGGAGGACGTGAAGGCGGCCGCCGGTCCCCGCACGCTGGCCCTGGCGGACATCCTGGCCGTGGAGTGGCAGCCGTCCGCCGGTCTGGAGAACGGCCATCTGCGGTTCCGGGTGCGCGGCGCTCCGGCCGCGGCGCGGGCGAAGTACGACCCCAACGCGGTGGAGCTGTGGGGGTTCAGGCGCGATCCGCTGATGGCGCTGGTCGCGGCGGCGGTGCAGGCGCGGCTGCCGCATCCGTCGGCGGCCCCGCCCGAGGCGCCCCTCCCGGCCGGGGAGCCCGAGGCCGATCACGACGCGCTGCTGCGGCGGCTGCGCGAACTGGGTGAGCTGCACCGCGCGGGCGTGCTCACGGACGAGGAGTTCGCGAGGGCCAAAGGCGCGGTGCTCAAGCGGATGTGAGAAGGCGGGAGCGGGTGGTTCCCATACGGCCACAGGACCACCCGCCCACCTTCTGCCGGGTGTTACTTGGCCTTGCGCGCCACCGTGAAGTGGTCGATGCGCTCGCCGGTCTCGGCGATGCCCGACACTTTCAGCTTGGCGTACTGGCCGCGCGGCGCCGGCTCGACGTCCACGCGCAGGAACGAGTAGTTGAGGTAGCGCACCCGGGACCAGGTGACGGTCTCGTCGACCTTGCCGTCCTTGGTGTTGACGAAGGAGGCGACGGAGTCGACCTCGTTCAGGTGGCCCTCGTAGGAGTCCGGAGCGGTGAAGGCGTACAGGCTGCGGCCGGCCGCGCCCGCGGTGACGTAGACGACACCCTCGGACTCGGGGTAGGAGGTCTCGCCGATCGGGAGCTTCTTGACGACCTTGTTGCCCTTGATCACGTCGGTGCGCTCGTACTGGTGGTTGTGGCCGTTGATGACCAGGTCGACCGTGTACTTCTCGAACAGCGGCACCCACTCCTGGCGCACGCCTCCCTCCGAGGCGTGCGCCGTGGACGTGCAGTAGGCGCAGTGGTGGAAGAACACGACGACGAAGTCGATGTCCTTGTCGGCGCGGAACTTCCTGAGCTGCGCCTCGAACCACTTGGTCTGGGTTCCGCCGGAGATGCCCAGGTTGGCCGGGATCTCGAAGGAGACGTCGTTCGGGTCCAGCGCGATGATCGCCGTGTTGCCGTGGACGAAGGAGTACACGCCCGGCAGGTTCTTCTTGTCCGGCCCGTTGTCGGGCAGGGTGAAGCGGGCCTCCTCGCCGCCGTAGCCGTTCGGCGAGTACCAGGCCTCCATGTCGTGGTTGCCGTAGGAGACCATCCACGGCACGGACTTGGCGACCGACTCGGTCTGGGCCAGGAACTGGTCCCACACGCGGGAGTCGAAGCCGGTGTCGGCGGTCTTGCCGGCGCCGGACGGGTCGGCGTAGGCGATGTCACCGGCGTGCAGGTGGAAGCTGGGGTTCTGGCCGAGGATCAGGGCGTCGTTGGCCAGGCCGTGGTAGCTGACGCCCTGGTCGCCGAAGGCCGTGAAGGTGAACGGCTCCTTGTTGCGGGGGGCGGTGGTGAAGGTGCCGATGGTGCTGGCGTACTGCGGGGCGGCCGGGTCGAAGCCCTCGTGGCCGACGCCGTAGAAGTAGGTGCGGCCCGGCTTGAGGCCGGCCAGCTTGGCGTGCACGTAGTACTGCGTGTGGTCGCCGCTGGCGCCGATGCCGGCCGGGGTGTAGAGGGTGCGGATCTCGGCCGGGATCCGGACCGAGAGATGCGAGGCGTGGGTGCCGATCCGGACGAAGGGCTTCTTGACCGCGACCGGAACCTGCCAGGAGATCGTCATCTCCGTGCCCGCGTCGTTGCCGAAGGCCAGGTGCCGGCCGAAGGGCGCCACGTAGGCGCCGTCGACGTACGGGGTGGCGGGGGCGGAGGACCGGGTGGGGACGGCCGCCTGAGCCGTGCCGCCCAGGACGAACGAGCCGCCTGTGACGGCGCCGACAGTCACGGCGCCGCCTCTGATCATCGAGCGCCGGGAGAATGCGGCGCGGAGGTACTCGTGCTGCTCGGCCATGCTCATGCGCTCGGCAAGCTCATCGGGTACGCCCATACGAGGAATGTCCATGACGTCTGAAACTCGCCGCGACAAGCAACGTGGCGCAAGACACAGGATGGACAGCCTGCGAACAGAGCCCCATAAGGGATTCAACAGGCCGCTGCCCGGAATCGGGCAGGATTCTTGCTAAACCGCCGTTCCGTACTCCAGGATCTACGGGTGCACGACGAACTTGTTGATCATCTGACGCGCTCCACGCCCCTGAGCCGGGGCGAGGCGCTGCGGGTGATACAGGACGTGCTCGCCTACTTCGACGAGACGGCCGGGGACTACGTCCGGCGCCGCCACCGCGAACTCCAGGCGGACGGCCTGGTGAACGCGGAGATCTTCGAACGGATCGAAGCGGATCTGAAGTACAGGGCGGTCGCCCCGCCGGAGCTCACCGTCCGGCAGCTGCGTCGCATGGTCTACGGCTGAGGAATACGGAACACCTATATATGTGCGGAATTGTCGGATACATCGGTAAGCGTGACGTGGCCCCCCTGCTCCTGGAGGGTCTGCAGCGGCTGGAGTACCGCGGCTACGACTCGGCGGGCATCGTCGTCTCCTCCCCGAAGGCGGCCGGCCTGAAGATGGTCAAGGCCAAGGGCCGGGTCCGGGACCTGGAGGCCAAGGTCCCGGCACGCTTCAAGGGCACCACCGGAATCGCCCACACCCGCTGGGCCACCCACGGCGCGCCCTCCGACCTGAACGCCCACCCGCACATGTCGGCCGACCAGAAGGTCGCCGTCGTCCACAACGGCATCATCGACAACGCCGCCGACCTGCGCCGCAAGCTGGAGGCGGACGGCGTCGAGTTCCTCTCCGAGACCGACACCGAGGTCCTCGTCCACCTGATCGCGCGCTCCCAGGCGGAGACCCTGGAGGAGCGGGTCCGCCAGGCGCTGCGCCTGATCGAGGGCACCTACGGCATCGCCGTCATGCACGCCGACTTCCCCGAGCGCATCGTGGTGGCCCGCAACGGCTCCCCGGTCGTCCTCGGCATCGGCGACAAGGAGATGTTCGTCGCCTCCGACATCGCGGCCCTGGTCACCCACACCCGCCAGATAGTGACGCTGGACGACGGCGAGATGGCCACCCTCAAGGCCGACGACTTCCGGACGTACACCACCGAGGGCACCCGCACGACCGCCGAGCCGACCACCGTGGAGTGGGAGGCCGAGTCGTACGACATGGGCGGCCACGACACGTACATGCACAAGGAGATCTTCGAGCAGCCCGACGCGGTCGACCGCGTGCTGCGCGGACGGATCGACGACCGCTTCTCCACCGTGCACCTCGGCGGCCTCAACCTGGACGCCCGGGACGCGCGGGCCGTGCGCCGGGTGAAGATCCTCGGCTGCGGCACGTCGTACCACGCGGGCATGATCGGCGCCCAGATGATCGAGGAGCTGGCCCGGATCCCCGCGGACGCCGAGCCTGCCTCCGAGTTCCGCTACCGCAACGCGGTCGTCGACCCGGACACCCTCTACATCGCGGTCTCCCAGTCCGGTGAGACGTACGACGTCCTCGCCGCCGTCCAGGAACTGAAGCGCAAGGGCGCGCGGGTGCTGGGCGTGGTGAACGTGGTCGGCTCGGCGATCGCCCGCGAGGCGGACGGCGGCATGTACGTGCACGCGGGGCCGGAGGTCTGCGTGGTCTCCACGAAGTGCTTCACGAACACGACCGTCGCCTTCGGCCTGCTCGCCCTGCACCTCGGCCGCACCCGTGACCTCTCGGTCCGGGACGGCAAGCGGATCATCGAGGGCCTGCGCAGGCTGCCGGCCCAGATCTCGGAGATCCTCGACCAGGAGGCGGAGATCGAGGAGCTGGCGAAGGAGTACGCCGACGCCCGCTCGATGCTCTTCATCGGCCGCGTCCGGGGCTACCCGGTGGCCCGCGAGGCCTCCCTGAAGCTCAAGGAGGTCTCCTACATCCACGCGGAGGCCTACCCGGCGTCCGAGCTGAAGCACGGCCCGCTGGCCCTGATCGAGCCGGCGCTCCCCACGGTGGCGATCGTCCCCGACGACGACCTCCTGGAGAAGAACCGCGCGGCCCTGGAGGAGATCAAGGCCCGCAGCGGCAAGATCCTGGCGGTGGCCCACCGGCACCAGGAGAAGGCGGACCGCACGATCGTCGTCCCGAAGAACGAGGACGAACTCGACCCCATCCTGATGGGTGTCCCGCTCCAGCTCCTCGCTTACCACACGGCGAAGGCGCTCGGCCGGGACATCGACAAGCCGAGGAACCTGGCGAAGTCGGTGACGGTGGAGTAGCGCCGCGTTCGGCTGTGCGGGTGCGACGAGCCCCACCGACCCGCACGGGCCGACCAAACCGAACGGACCCCCACGTGTGCCACCAAGCCACGAAGGGGTCCGCTCATTGGATCGCCGGGGACGCCCGACTCCCCGGCGTCGGCTGCCATATCAGCCGGTGGCCGTCACCCCCCGGCCGGCAGCCCGCCTCGGAAGTGCCGTCGGCCAGTGCGCGAGCGCGGCCGTCGCGGCGTACCAGGCCACCGCCCCCGCCGCCACGGCGACCCAGCCGCCCACCTTGACCAGCGAGGAGCTGTCGGCGAAGTTCGCGACAGCCAGGAGCACCATCGACAGGAACAGCAGTGCGTGCGTGCCCTGTCCGAGCGTGTCACCGCCCGCGAGGGTCAACGACAGTGCCACCAGGGCGAAGAGGAGCAGGAAGAGCCCGGCCGCGTTGGCCGAGGCGTTGGAGCCGGACGAGACGGCCCAGGTGAACCAGAGGGCACCGAGGGCCACATAGCCCGTGCCGTTCACGGTGTCACGGTCACGGAAGGCCAGCAGGCCGACGAGGAAGAGGGCGACTCCGCCCACGTAGTGGGCGACTGACACGGCGTCGGACGTGGTGACGTCGTCGATCACGCCGGTGGTGCCGATACCGAACGCCAACAGGGTGATCCCCAGGGCGAGTCGGCCGGCCACGGTAGTGGTTCCGCTTCCCGCAGAGACGTCGTTGTCCACGGCGGGCTCCCTTCATGCTTTGTGCACTTGTGCGCGGTGACCGATATATGCCCTTCATAAGGACACAAACACCTCTACGCACGAGTAGATTTACGCACGCACAAAGGGAGCCGGGCCGTACCCACGGCGCATCTCACCTGGGAGAGCGCGGAGTTACGGAATGACAACGACAGGCCGCTTGGCCCGCTTGGCGAGTCTGCCCGCGACGGAGCCGAAGATCCGCCCGACGATCCCGTGGGTCGACCCCACGACGATCGCGTCGGCCTCGTACTCCCGCCCCACCTCTTCGAGTTCGTGGCAGATGTCCCCGCCCCGCTCGACGAGGATCCAGGGCACCTCGGCCAGGTAGTCGGCGCAGGCGAGTTCGAGACCGAGCACCTCGGTGCGGTGGTCCGGCACGTCGACGAAGACGGGTGGCTCACAGCCGGCCCACACGGTGGTCGGCAGTCGGTTGGCGACGTGGACGATGATCAGCCCAGCGCGGGAGCGATGTGCCATCCCGATCGCGTAGGCGAGGGCGCGCTCACTGGAGGTGGAGCCGTCGAAGCCGACGACCACTCCGTGTTTGAAGGCGGGGTCGCAGGAAGGGCGTGGCTCTTCCGCCGCCAGCGCATCGGCCGCCGTGGGATCGGCGACCGGCCGCTTGCGGTCCGCTGGATCGAAGAATTCGTGACCGGCCATGGCTGTCTCGGCGTTGTGATCCTTTGTGGGAGGGGACGACAGTGTGCGGCGGAGCTGTGTCCGGGAAACATCTTCCCAACCCCATACCCTCAAGGGTACGGCGGCACGCCTCCTCAGCCCAGATCCCGCGCACGCTCCGCAGGGAGCTTTCCCCGGAGTCGGTTGGGTTCCAGGGAGCATGCACGAGCCGCGCCCGTAACGCAATGGTTGCTGCCCCGTACAGGCGGTTTGCACAGGATTCGGACAGGAGCGCGGCCCACGCACGGTGACCGACCGCTCGAACACGCGTTGAACCCGACGGCAGCACCGCCGGGGAGCCGGCGGGAGCACGGCGCCAGGCAGAGCAGGGAGACGACCACATGTCCGGACCGCGCCCGAAACCCGGCCCGCACGCCGCCCAGGACACCGCGGGCGACGTCGTCCGCTGGGCCGCGTTCTCCTGCGTCCTCGTCCCCGTCGTGCTCCTCTGGTACGGCAGCTCGCCGGCCGGTGCCGCCGGCACCGCCCTCGGTCTGGCCGCCGTCACCGCGGCGTGCCGGTACCTGCTGCGCCGCTCGGTGCGCGGGACGACAGCCCGGCCGCACGGAAACTCGCACGGGAAGCCGCGCAGAAAGCCGTCCGGAACACCGCACCGGGCACCCCACCGGGCACCCCGCGGGGCGGTCCGGGGAGGCGGACGTCACACTAGGAGCGGTACACCGGTCGACTGACCGGTTTCCGCGCACGGGAACGCTTCTTTTCAGCCAACTTCCCGACCCTGCGCAAGAGGGGCTCCCACCACCCCCCAACCCCCGTTCCACCTGCACGGAAAGGGTCCGGGAGACCCCGCGCACCCTACGCGGTTTGGCCACTGCCACGAGGCGCACTTCCCCGCACGGCCCGTGAGTGCAACGCTTCGTGATCGAATGCTTCACGCCAAGTTGTCATGTCGACAATCTGCGGCGTGTCGAACTGGTCAACGCGACACCGCGGAAACCAGTAGATTCGATCTTGACGTCTTACGGCGGGGGACTCGTGCAGGACCGAGGGGAAACGTGCAGGAGCGACACAACCGAGGAGCCGCGACCACCGAGGGGGGCTTAGCAGTATGAGCCACGACTCCACTGCCGCGCCGGAAGCCGCGGCCCGGAAACTCTCCGGGCGACGCCGCAAGGAGATCGTCGCGGTGCTGCTGTTCAGCGGCGGCCCCATCTTCGAGAGTTCCATACCGCTGTCGGTGTTCGGGATAGACCGCCAGGACGCCGGCGTACCGCGCTACCGACTACTGGTGTGCGGAGGCGAGGAAGGCCCGCTGCGGACCACAGGGGGCCTGGAACTCACCGCGCCACATGGCCTGGAGGCGATCTCACGCGCCGGCACGGTCGTCGTACCGGCCTGGCGCTCCATCACCGCGCCACCGCCCGAAGAGGCATTGGACGCGCTGCGCCGTGCCCATGAGGAGGGCGCCCGCATCGTCGGACTGTGCACCGGCGCGTTCGTACTGGCCGCCGCCGGGCTGCTGGACGGCCGGCCGGCCACCACGCACTGGATGTACGCGCCGACGCTGGCCAAGCGCTATCCGTCGGTGCACGTCGATCCACGCGAACTCTTCGTGGACGACGGCGACGTCCTGACGTCCGCCGGTACGGCGGCCGGAATCGACCTCTGCCTCCACATCGTGCGGACGGACCACGGCAACGAGGCGGCCGGCGCGCTCGCCCGCCGCCTGGTGGTCCCGCCGCGCCGCTCGGGCGGTCAGGAGCGCTACCTCGATCGGTCTTTACCAGAGGAGATCGGCGCCGACCCGCTCGCCGAGGTCGTCGCCTGGGCGCTGGAGCACCTCCACGAGCAGTTCGACGTGGAGACGCTGGCGGCACGCGCCTACATGAGCCGCCGGACCTTCGACCGCCGGTTCCGCTCACTGACGGGCAGCGCCCCGCTGCAGTGGCTGATCACGCAGCGGGTCCTCCAGGCGCAGCGTCTCCTGGAGACGTCCGACTACTCGGTGGACGAGGTGGCGGGCCGCTGCGGCTTCCGCTCCCCCGTCGCCCTGCGCGGGCACTTCCGCCGCCAGCTTGGTTCGTCCCCGGCGGCGTACCGGGCGGCGTACCGGGCACGGCGGCCGCAGGCCGAGCGGGCCGACACGCCGGAACCGGCACCGCTGCCGACGACGGGCGCGCTGACGGTCCAGTACCCCGAGGGGGTACTCCCGATGCAGACCCGCAGGACCGCGGCGGTAGGCCTGTCGGCCAGCCTCCCGGGCCCGCTTTCACCCGCCCACTGCCCCCTGACGGCAGCGGCACCTGCCGCGGGGGCCACAAAAGGGGACGTCAGCTTTAGGGTGGTCGCATGAACGATCGCATGGTGTGGATCGACTGCGAGATGACCGGCCTCTCGCTGTCCGACGACGCGCTCATCGAGGTGGCCGCACTGGTCACCGACTCCGAGCTGAACGTGCTCGGCGAGGGCGTGGACATCGTCATCCGTCCGCCGGCCAAGGCACTGGAGACGATGCCGGAGGTGGTGCGCCAGATGCACACCTCGTCCGGCCTGCTCGACGAGCTGGCCGGCGGCACGACGCTGGCCGAAGCCGAGGAGCAGGTCCTGGCCTACGTCCGGGAGCACGTGAAGGAGCCCGGCAAGGCCCCGCTGTGCGGCAACTCCGTCGGCACCGACCGCGGGTTCCTGTCCCGGGACATGGCGGACCTGGAGGGGTACCTCCACTACCGGATCGTCGACGTGTCCAGCATCAAGGAGCTGGCCCGGCGCTGGTACCCGCGGGCGTACTTCAACAGCCCGGAGAAGAACGGCAACCACCGCGCCCTCGCCGACATCCGCGAGTCGATCGCCGAACTGCGCTACTACCGCGAGGCGATCTTCGTACCGCAGCCCGGCCCGGACTCGGACACCGCGCGGACGATCGCGGCCAAGCACGTGCTGCCTGCGGAATAGGCGTTCGGGAGGGCCCGGAGGGCACGCCCGTAAAGCCGTGCGCGAGCACCCCTTCGGACCCTGTACACTTTTTCTCGGCCGGTCGGAGAAACCACAGAATGACCGCCGGTCATGGTGGGTGTAGCTCAGCTGGTAGAGCACCTGGTTGTGGTCCAGGATGTCGCGGGTTCGAGTCCCGTCACTCACCCTTGCACGACAGGCCTCTGACCTGCGGAAACGTAGATCAGAGGCCTGTTTGCTGTTTGGCCACGGCCGAACTACGGCCCATACACCCAGGATTCGAGTCGCCCGGGAAGAAGCGATAGCCGTAGGTCCGCATGTAATATCACTTACCGCATGCACCCAGTCGCAGAGTGTGCGGTTTCTGTGCACTGATCCGCCGGTGAGTGACGGGATCCTGATCAGGGTCGCGGCACCGACACCGAAGCCAGCCCGCAGTTGTTCCCGCGTCCGGGCCCGTCCGTGCACGGTTGAGAAGTGCGCTGCGTTGTCGGGGGCTGGCAGCCAAGCCACCAAAGCTGCGGTCGACAGCAATGTCGGTGGCCTGCGCTGACCAAGGCGCCTGGAGGCCCGTCGGCTCGTGCAGGCCGATAGCCTGTCGGTATGTCAGAGCGTGTCATGCCCGGGCGCGCGGACGGCCTGATCACCCTGGATGCCGCGGACGCTCTGTGGGTCGATCTGACGGCCGCCAGTGCCGTGCCGACGGCTTCCGGGACACCGACACGGCCTGGCCCGCATCGGCCCGTTTCGTGGAGCGCCGAGGCGGGGATGCAACGAGGAAACGCAGCTACTTTGGCGCCGACCCATCGCGGAGGAACTGTAGGAGTCGGGCGGCCCCGAGCCGGCGGCGACCAAGCCGCCCTGAGCGTCGCCATCCGCGTCTGGGACGCACCGCTTAAGACGTCGTCTCATTTGGAGTGCTCGGTAATCTTCACCGTGTGGTGATGGTCGATCGAATGGTGCCGGACGAGTTGTGGGAGCTGTTCCAGCGGGTGGTC
>NZ_JBHZAN010000037.1:0-100988 GCF_042754285.1 Streptomyces sp. NPDC059224 | reverse complement strand
GGAAAGCACGAACTCACGCAACCGCACCGCCTGCCCCCGCAACGCCTCGACAGAACGACCAGACACCAACACCGGCACCGGCAACACCGGCACCGGCACCGGCACCGGCACCGGCTCCCACTCCTCCGGGTCGGGAGCCTCTTCCAGAATGACGTGGGCGTTGGTGCCGCTGATGCCGAACGAGGACACCGCGGCCCGGCGCGGTCGTTCGCCGCGTGGCCAGGGCACCGCCTCGGTGGTCAGCGAGAGGCTGCCGCCGGACCAGTCGATGTGCTGGGACGGGGTGTCGGCGTGCAGGGTCTTCGGCACGGTCCCGTGGCGCAGCGCCAGGACGGACTTGATCACCCCGGCCACGCCGGCGGCGGCGAGGGTGTGTCCGATGTTGGACTTCACCGTGCCGAGGAGCAGCGGCCGTTCGCGGTCGGTGCCGTAGGTGGCCAGCAGGGCCTGTGCCTCGATGGGGTCGCCCAGCGAGGTGCCGGTGCCGTGCGCCTCCACCACGTCGACGTCGGCGGGGGTCAGCCCGGCGGCGTTCAGGGCGGCGCGTATGACGCGTTGCTGGGAGGGACCGTTGGGGGCGGTGAGGCCGTTGGACGCGCCGTCCTGGTTCACCGCGGAGCCACGCAGCACCGCCAGCACCTGGTGGCCGTTGGCCCGGGCGTCGGACAGCCGCTCCAGCACCAGCACGCCCACGCCCTCGGCCATGCCCATGCCGTCGGCGTCGGCGGAGAACGCCTTGCAGCGGCCGTCGGCGGCCAGCACGCGCTGCCTGCTGAACTCGATGAGCGGTCCGGGTCCGGCCAGTACGGTCACGCCGCCCGACAGGGCCAGCGTGGATTCTCCGTCGCGCAGCGACTGCATGGCCAGGTGCAGGGTGACCAGGGAGGTCGAGCAGGCGGTGTCCAGGGTGATGGCCGGGCCCTCCAGGCCGAGGGTGTAGGAGATCCGGCCGGAGAGCACGCTGGGGACCACGCCGGTGACCAGGTGTCCCTCGACGCCGGCCGGGGCGTGGGCCAGTCCGGTGCCGTACTCCTGGTAGTTCTGGCCGACGAACACTCCGGTGCGGGTGCCGCGCAGTGCGGTGGGGTCGATGCCGGCCCGTTCCAGGGCCTCCCAGGAGGTTTCCAGGAGCAGTCGTTGCTGGGGGTCCATGGCCAGCGCCTCGCGGGGCGAGATACCGAAGAAGCCCGCGTCGAAGGCGCCGGGGTCGTCCAGGAAGCCGCCGCGCTTGACGTAGGTGTGACCGGAGCTGTCCGGGTCGGGGTCGTAGAGGCCGTCGATGTCCCAGCCGCGGTCGGTGGGCAGTTCACCGGTGACGTCCCGGCCCTCGGAGAGCACGCGCCAGAGGTCTTCCGGGGAGCGGACCCCGCCGGGGTAGCGGCAGGCCATGCCGACGACGGCGACGGGTTCGGTGCGGGCCTGTTCGATGTCCTGCAGGCGGCGGTTGGCCTTGCGGAGGTCGACCATGACCCGGTTCAGGTAGCCGCGCAGCTTCTCTTCCTCGGACATGTGCGGCTCCCTTCAGCTCGCGCCGAGTTCGCGGTCGATGAGGTCGTACATCTCCTCGTTCGACATCGGGTCGAAGTCCTCCTCGCTGCTGCTGAGATGGGCGAGCATCGCCCGCAGCCGCTGTTCCACGGCGGCTCGGTCGTCGTCGGCGTCCGCCCGGGCCAGCCGCTCGGCGAGCCGGTCCAGTTCGGTGAGGACGGGTGGTTCGGGGGGCGCGAGCCGGGTGCGCAGGTCTTCGGCGACCGCGGCCGGGGTGGGCTGGTCGAAGACGAGGGTGGCCGGCAGCGTCAGTCCGGTCGCCTCGGCGAGCCGGTTGCGCAGTTCGATCCCGGTCAGCGAGTCGTAGCCGAGGTCGCGGAAGGCGTGGTCGGCGCCGATGGCGGCGGGGCCGGAGTGGCCCAGGACGACGGCCGCCTGCTCGCGTACCAGCCGGAGCAGGGTGCTGCGGCGTTCGGTGTCGGAGAGCCCGGCGATCCGCTGCGTCCAGGGGGAGCCGGACGGCTGGGACCCGGGTTCGTCGAGGCTGTCGAGCACGCGGCGGGCCTCGGGGATCTCGGCGAACAGCGGCCTGCTGCGGGCCGAGGCGAACAGCGGCATGAACCTGGCCCAGTCGACGTCGGCGACGCACAGCCCGCTCTCGGCGCGTTCGAGGATGGTGCGCAATGCGTCCAGCGCGGGTCCGGGGGCGATCAACGGCAGTCCCTGGCGTCGGAGTTGGCCGGCGTCGACCCCGTCGGGGAAGCGGGCCCCGTCCCAGACGCCCCAGGCCACCGAGGTGACCGGCAGTCCGGCGGCGCGGGCCTGCTCGGCGAGGGCGTCGAGTTCTGCGTTGGCGGCGGCGTAGGCGCCGTGGTCACCGCTGCCCCACACTCCGGCGATGGAGGAGTAGAGGACCAGGACGTCCAGTTCGGCGGGGTCGAGCAGTTCGACGAGGTGCCGGGCGCCCTGGACCTTGGCGGTGAGGACGTCGGCGTACTCGGCGAGGTCGGTGTCGGGCAGGGCCGCCAGCCGCATCAGTGCGGCGGCGTGCACCACCGTGCGCACCGCTTCGCCCTCCTCGCGCAGTCCGGCCAGCAGGGCGGCCACGGCGGCCCGGTCGCCGACGTCGCAGGCGCGCGCTGTCAGCCGTACGCCGAGGCCTTCGAGTTCGGCCGTCAGTTCGGCGATCCCCTCGGCGTCCGGGCCGCTGCGGCTGACCAGTACCACGTGTCGTACGCCCTGAGCGGCGAGCCGGCGGGCGATCTCGGGGCCGAGCGCGCCGGTGCCGCCGGTCACGAGCGCGGTGTCCCGGGCCTGCCAGTCGCCGGCCGTGCCGCCGTCGAGCGGGGCGCGCACCAGTCGTCGTAGCAGCGTGCCGGATGCACGCACGGCGAGCTGGTCCTCCTCGCCCCAGCCGCCGGCGAGCACGCCGCGCAGCGCTTCCAGCGCGGCCTCGTCGAGTTCGGCGGGCAGGTCCAGGAGGCCGCCCCAGAAGGCCGGGTGTTCCAGCATCGCCACCCGGCCCAGTCCCCATACCTGGGCCGCGCCCGGTTCGCGCGACGGATCGGCGGCCCCGGTGCCCACGGCGCCGGAGGTCACGAGCCACAGCGGGATCGTCGCGTCCAGATCGCCGAGCGCCTGGACCAGGGCCAGGGTGGCGGCCACGCCGGCGGGTACCACCGGGTGGTCCGGATGCGGGCGGTGGTCGGCGGCCAGCAGGGACAGCACCCCGCGCGGGGTGTGTTCGGCCAGCGCGCGGCGCAGCCGATCGGCGAGGCCCGCGCGGTCGGCGTGTTCGGTGTCCACGGTGACCGTCCGCACCGGAAGTCCGCCGGTGAGCGTCTTCAGCCAGTCCTGGTCCGCGCCCGAGGCGGGCACCAGCGCCAGCCACTGGCCGTCCGGTGCGGTGCGCTCCGGCGGGCCCGCGGGGCGCCACTCGACGCGGTAGCGCCAGCTGTCGGACCGGGGGCCGGTCTGCTCGGCCAGCCAGTACCAGCGGCGCTGGAAGGCGTACGTGGGCAGTTCCACCCGGCGGGCGCCGGTGCCCTCGAACACCTCGGCCAGCCGTACCCCGGCCCCGCGCACCTGTGCCTCGGCCAGCGACCGGGCGAAGCGCGGCCAGCCTCCGTCGTCGCGGCGCAGGGTGGTGAGTACGGCGGCTCGCGCGCCGGCGGCGTCCACCGTCTCCTGCACGCCCGGGGCGACCACCGGGTGCGGGCCGATCTCGATGAACGTGCCGATCCCGGCGTCCAGCGCGGTCCGCACCGCGTCGGCGAACCGGACGGTCTGCCGCAGGTTGGTGTACCAGTAGTCACCGGTGAGTTCCCGGGTGTCCAGTCGCCGTCCGGTGACCGTGGAGTACAGCTCGGTGCGGGCCGCCCGCGGACTGATCCCGGCGAGCAGGTCGGCCAGGCTGTCCTTGACGGCGGTGACGTGGGTGGAGTGCGAGGCGTAGTCCACCGCGATACGGCGGGCCCGCACCCCGCGCTCCTCGCAGGCGGCCCGCAGCTCTTCCAGGGCGTCCGGGTCGCCGGAGACGACGGTGGAGGCGGGGCTGTTGACCGCGGCCACGCCGAGGCGGTCGTCGGTGAACAGGGCCCGCACCTCGTCGGCGGGCAGCGCCACCGACATCATGCCGCCCTTGCCGGACAGTTCGGTCAGCGCGCGGCTGCGCAGGCACACCACCGCGGCGGCGTCGGCCAGCGACAGTGCCCCGGCGACGCAGGCGGCGGCGATCTCGCCCTGCGAGTGGCCGATCACCGCCTCCGGTTCCACGCCGTACGAGCGCCACAGGGCGGCCAGCGACACGTTGACCGCGAAGGTCACCGGCTGCACCACGTCCACCCGCTCCAGCGTCGGCGCGCCCGGCAGCCCGCGCAGCACGTCCAGCACCGACCAGTCGACCCAGGACTCGACCGCGGCGGCGCACTCGGCCAGCCGGGCGGCGAACACCGGGGCGGAGTCGAGGAGTTCCAGCGCCATTCCGGCCCACTGCGCACCCTGTCCGGGGAACACGAACGCCACCCGCCGTGCCGCGTCCGCCGCGGTGCCGCGCACCACACCCGGGACGTCCCGGCCCTCGGCGAGCGCCCCGAGCCGCTCGCGCAACTGGTCCGGGTCCGCGGCCAGGACGACCGCGCGGTGTTCCAGCGCGGCCCGGCCGGTCACGATGGACCAGGCGATGTCCCGCACCCGGTCGTCGGGGTGCTCGGCGAGATGCGCCGTCAGCCGTACGGCCTGGGCGCGCAGGGCCTCCTCGCTCTGCGCGGACACGGCGACCGGCACCGGCCACGGTCCGGTGTCCGGTCCGGCCGAGGCGGGCGCGTCCGCCTCCGCCTCGGCCTGTTCGATGACGACGTGCGCGTTGGTGCCGCTGATCCCGAACGAGGACACCCCGGCCCGGCGCGGGCGGCCCCGCTCCGGCCACGGCCGGGCCTCCGTCAGCAGCCGCACCTCGCCGGACGCCCAGTCCACGTGCGGGGAGGGCTCGTCGACGTGCAGGGTGCGGGGCAGTACCCCGTGCCGGATCGCCTGCACCATCTTGATCACGCCGGCGACTCCGGCGGCGGCCTGCGCGTGCCCGATGTTCGACTTGACCGAGCCCAGCCACAGCGGGTCGCCGGCGCGGTCCCGGCCGTAGGTGGCGAGCAGCGCCTGGGCCTCGATCGGGTCGCCGAGCGGCGTCCCGGTACCGTGGCCCTCGACCGCGTCGACGTCCTGGGCGCGGACGCCGGCGGCGGCCAGGGCGGTGCGGATCACCCGTTCCTGCGAAGGGCCGTTGGGGGCGGTCAGGCCGTTGGACGCGCCGTCCTGGTTGACGGCCGAGCCGCGCAGCACGGCCAGTACCTGGTGGCCGTTGCGGCGGGCGGCGGAGAGCGGTTCGAGGAGCAGCAGGCCGGCGCCCTCGGACCAGCCGGTGCCGTCGGCCGCCCCGGCGTAGGGCTTGCACCGTCCGTCGGCGGCGAGTCCGCGCTGCCGGGAGAACGCGGTGAACGTGGTGGGCTCGGCCATCACCGTCACCCCGCCCGCCAGGGCCAGCGAGCACTCACCGGAGCGCAGCGCCTGGGCGGCGAGGTGCATCGCCACCAGCGAGGAGGAACACGCCGTGTCCACGGTGACCGCGGGTCCCTGGAGGCCGAGTGTGTAGGCGACCCGGCCGGAGGCGACGCTGCCCGCGGTGCCGGTGAGCAGGTGGCCTTCGACGCCCTCGGGCAGCTCGCGCAGCGTGGTGGCGTAGTCGTGGTACATCACGCCGGTGAACACGCCTGTCTGGCTGCCGCGTACCGAGGACGGGTCGATCCCGGCCCGTTCCAGCGCCTCCCAGGCGGTCTCCAGGAGCAGCCGCTGCTGGGGGTCCATGGCGAGGGCCTCGCGCGGCGAGATCCCGAACAGGGCGGCGTCGAAGCGGCCGGCGTCGTAGAGGAAGCCGCCGTGCCGGGTGTAGCTGGTGCCCGGGTGGTCCGGGTCGGGGTCGTACAGGCCGGTGACGTCCCAGCCCCGGTCGGTGGGGAACCCGCCGACGGCGTCGACGCCGTCGGCGACCAGGTGCCACAGGTCCTCCGGGGAGGCGACCCCGCCCGGGAACCGGCAGGCCATGCCGATGATCGCGATCGGCTCGTCGGCGGCCGGCGCCGGGGCGGCGGCGGGCTGGGCGCTCTGTGCGGCGGTGTCGCCGATGACTTCGCCGCGCAGGTATCCGGCGAGTGCGGCGGGGGTGGGGTGGTCGAACACCACGGTCGCGGGCAGCCGTGTCCCGGTGGCCCGGCCCAGCCGGTTGCGCAGTTCCACGGCGGTCAGTGAGTCGAAGCCGAAGTCCTTGAACGGCCGGTCCGGTGACAGCCCGCCGGGGTCGGGGTGGCCGAGCACCAGCGCCGCCTGGGTGAGCACCAGGTCCTGGAGGACCCGGAGCGGCTCCCCCTCGGCCAGCCGCCGCAGCAGCCCGTCGGCGCCGTCCGAAGCGCCGTCCGTGGCGGCGGCCCGCCGCACCACCGGCACCAGGGCGCGCAGCACCGGCGAGAGCACGCCCTCGGCCGCCCGCTCGCGCAGCGCCACCGGGTCCAGGCGGGCGGCGAGCAGGACCGGCTCGTCCAGCGCGACGGCCGTGTCCAGCAGGTCCAGCGCGGTGGCGGAGTCCAGTGGCAGCACACCGGCCCGGGCCAGCCGGGTCCGGTCGGTGTCGGCCATGCCCTCGGTCATGCCGCTGCTCTCGGCCCACAGCCCCCAGGCGACCGCGGTCGCGGGCAGCCCTGCGGCCCGGCGTCGGGCGGCCAGCCCGTCCAGGGCGGCGTTGGCCGCCGCGTAGGCGGCCTGTCCCGCGTTGCCGAGCGTGCCGGCCACCGACGAGAACAGCACGAACGCCTTGAGTTCCGGGCCGGTCAGCTCGGCCAGGTGGCGCGCGCCGTCCACCTTCGCCCGGCACACCTCGGTCACCCGCTCGGCGGTGAGCGCGGCCACCACCCCGTCGTCGAGAACCCCGGCGGCGTGCACCACGGCCGTCACCGGATGCCCGGCCAGCAGCGCGGCCACCGCCTCCCGCTCGGCCACGTCACAGGCCACCACCACCGCCTCGGTACCCGACTCGGCGAGTTCGGCGACAAGTTCCGTCATCCCCGGGGCGTCCTCGCCCCGCCGGGAGGCCAGCACCAGGCCGCGCACCCCGTGCCGCTTGGCCAAATGCCGTGCCACCAGGCCGCCGAGGGTCCCGCTCGCGCCGGTGATCAGCACGACGTCCTCGGCCGTCCAGGGAGCCTCCCCGGCCGTCTCCGTCACCCGCGTCAGCCGGGGTACGAGCAACCTCCCGTCCCGGACCGCCAGTTGGGCTTCGCCGGTGGCGGCCAGCCGGGGCAGCGGCGCCTCGGACGCGGGCCGGATGTCCGTGTCGGCCAGGACGAAGCGGTCGGGGTTCTCCGTCTGCGCGCTGCGCAGCAGACCCCACGCCGCCGCCGCGTCGGGGTCGACCGGTTCGCCCGGGCCGGTGGCGACCGCCCCGCGCGTGAGCAGTACCAGCCTCGATGCGGCGAACCGCTCCTCGGCCAGCCAGCGTTGGGCCACCGTGAGGGCGTCGGCGACCCCGGCCACCGGGACACCCACCACCGCGGGCACCGGCCCGTCCGGGTCCAGGTCCGCCAGCCACGCCCAGGCCTCGTCCGGTGCCCCGGGCGCCGACGGAACCCAGTCGGTGCGGTACAGGTGGTCGCGTCGGCCGGCGGCGAGCTGGCCGGCGCTGACCGGCCGGAACGCCAGCGAGTCGATCACCGCGACGGGGTTGTCCTCGGTGTCGGTCACGGTGAGGGCGACGGCTCCGCCGGCCGTGGGGCGCAGCCGTACCCGCGCCGTGGCGGCGCCGGTCCGGTACAGCCGGACCCCGGTGAAGGCGAACGGCAGACCGATGGCGGCCGTGCCGTCGGCCGGGACGGCCGCGTGCAGGGCCGCGTCCAGCAGCGCCGGGTGCAGCCCGTACGCTCCGGCGTCCGCCGACGCCGCCTCGGGCAGGGCGACTTCGGCGAACAGGTCGTCGCCGTGCCGCCACAGCCGGCGCAGACCCTGGAAGAGCGGCCCGTAGCCGTAACCGAGCCGCGCCAGTGCCGGATAGCGGTCGGCCAGAGGGACGGGGGTGGCGCCCGACGGCGGCCAGTCGCCGGTCGCCGGCGGAGCCGTCAGCGTCATGCCGAGCCGGCCGGCGGCGTGGTGCGTCCACTGGGGGCCCTCGCCCGGCCGGGAGTAGATGCCGACGGCGCGGCCGCCGTCCTCGCCGGGCGCGCCGAGCACCACCTGTACCCGTACGCCGCCGCGGTCGGGCAGGATCAGGGGCGCGTGCACGGTCAGCTCCTCCAGGACCCGGCAGCCCGCCTCGTCGCCGGCGCGCACGGCCATCTCGACGAATGCCGTGCCGGGCAGGACGGCGGTGCCGAAGACGGTGTGGTCGGCCAGCCAGGGCTGCCGCTGCCGGGACAGTCCGCCGGTCAGCAGCAGTTCTCCGGTGGAGGCCACCGGTGCGGCGGCGCCCAGGAGCGGGTGGGCGGTGGCGTCCAGTCCGAGCCCGGCGGGGTCGGTGCCGGCCGCCGGGGTGGGCAGCCAGTAGCGCCGGCGCTGGAAGGCGTAGGTGGGCAGCTCCGCCCGTCGGCCGGGGGCGCCGAGGGCCGGGGTCCAGTCCACGGTGATCCCGCGTACGTGTGCCTCGGCCAGCGACTGCAGGAATCTTTCGGGGCCGCCCTGGTCGCGTCGGAGCGAACCGACCACCACGGCGGTGCTGCCCGCCGCCTCGGCGGTGTCCTGGACGGCCGAGGTAAGGATCGGGTGCGGACTGGCCTCGATGAAGACACGGTGCCCGGTGCGGTCCAGTTCGCGGACGGTCGCTTCGAAGTGCACGGTCTGACGCAGGTTCCGGTACCAGTACTCGGCGTCCAGGGTCGCCGTGTCGAGCCGGTCGCCGGTCACGGTGGAGTAGAAGGGGATCTGGGCGCCGCGCGGCTCCAGTCCGGCGAGCCGGTCGAGGAGTTCGGTGCGGATGCGCTCCACCTGTGCGGAGTGCGAGGCGTAGTCCACCGCGACCAGCCGGGCCCGCGCGCCTTCGGCGGTCAGCTCGGCCTCGAGTTCCCGGAGGGGTCCGGGTTCTCCGGAGAGGACCACCGCGGCGGGTCCGTTGACCGCGGCGACCGAGACCCGTCCGGCCCGGCGCGCCAGCCGCGGTTCCAGTTCGGCGGCCGGGAGCGCCACCGACATCATCCCGCCGGCGCCGGACAGCGCGCCGAGCGCGGCGCTGCGCAGGGCGCTCACCTTCGCGGCGTCGCGCAGGGACAGCGCCCCCGCCACACAGGCGGCGGCGATCTCCCCCTGGGAATGCCCCACCACCGCGTCCGGTTCGACGCCGAACGACCGCCACAGCGCGGCAAGGGACACCATCACCGCGAACGACACCGGCTGCACCACATCCACCCGGTCCAGCGACGGCTGACCCGCCTCCCCACGCAGCACACCCGGCAACGACCAGTCCACGAACTCGGCGAGGACCGCAGCACATTCGGCCATCCGCTGCGCGAACACCGGTGCCGAGTCCAGCAGTTCCACCGCCATCCCCGCCCACTGCGCGCCCTGCCCCGGAAACACGAACACCGTGCGGCCGTCGACGTCGGCGAGCCCGCGTACCAGTCCTGGCGTCTCCTCGTCGGCGGCGAGGGCGCGCAGCCCCCGGACCAGCTCGGTGCGGTCGGTCGCGGTGAACACGGCGCGGTGCGGCAGTCCGGCCCGGGTGGTCGCGGCGGCGCGGGCGACGTCGGCGAGAGCCGCCTCCGGTGCGCTCTCCAGGTGCGCGGCCAGCCGTGCCGCCTGCGCCCGCAGCGCGGCGGCGGTCTGCCCGGACACCACCACCGGCAGCGGTCCGGACCGCGGCGCCGGGTCCGGAGAGGGTTCCAACGGGGGCGAATCGGGGGCCTGTTCCAGGATGACGTGCGCGTTGGTGCCGCTGATCCCGAAGGAGGACACCCCGGCCCGGCGCGGCCGGCCGTGCTCCGGCCAGGGCCGCTCCTCCGTCAGCAGCCGCACCTCGCCGGACTCCCAGTCGACGTAGGGCGAGGGTGCGTCCACGTGCAGGGTGCGCGGCAGCAGCCGGTGCCGCAGCGCCTGTACGACCTTGATCACGCCGGCGACGCCTGCGGCGGCCTGGGTGTGTCCGATGTTGGACTTGAGCGACCCGAGCCAGAGCGGGGCGCCGGCGCGGCCCTGGCCGTAGGTGGCCAGCAGCGCGTGGGCCTCGACGGGGTCGCCCAGGGTGGTGCCCGTGCCGTGTGCCTCCACCAGGTCCACGTCCGTGCCGGAGAGTCCGGCGGCGGCCAGCGCGGTGCGGATCACCTCTTCCTGCGCCGGTCCGTTGGGGGCGGTCAGGCCGTTGGACGCACCGTCCTGGTTCACCGCCGAGCCGCGCAGCACCGCGAGTACTTGGTGGCCGTTGCGGCGGGCGTCGGACAGCCGCTCCAGGACGAGCTGACCGGCGCCCTCCGCCCAGCCGGTGCCGTCGGCGGCCGCGGCGAACGACTTGCACCGCCCGTCGGGTGCGAGCCCGCGCTGCCGGGAGAACTCGACGAAGATGCCCGGCGTGGGCATCACCGTCACCCCGCCGGCCAGGGCCAGGGAGCACTCCCCCGACCGCAGTGCCTGGGCCGCGAGATGCACCGCCACCAGGGACGAGGAGCACGCGGTGTCCACGGTGACCGCGGGCCCGCGCAGTCCCAGGCTGTAGGCGACGCGTCCGGAGGCGACGCTTGCGGTGGTGCCGGTCAGCACGTAGCCGTCGAGGCCGTCGGCGCCCTCGTGCATCCGGGGGCCGTAGTCCTGTGCCATGACCCCGGAGAAGACGCCGGTCGCGCTGTTTCGCAGGGAGTGCGGGTCGATCCCGGCCCGCTCCAGGGCCTCCCAGGAGGTCTCCAGGAGGAGTCGCTGCTGGGGGTCCATGGCGAGCGCCTCGCGCGGCGAGATGCCGAACAGGTCGGCGTCGAACTCGGCTGCCCCGTGGAGGAATCCGCCCGTGCGCGCGTAGCTGCGGCCCGGCCGGTCCGGGTCCGCGTCGAAGAGTCCGTCCAGGTCCCAGCCGCGGTCGGTGGGGAAGCCGCCGACCGCGTCGGTGCCGGCGGTCACCAGGTCCCACAGGGCCTCGGGCGAGCCGACTCCGCCGGGGAACCGGCAGGCCATCCCGACGATCGCGATCGGGTCGGCGGCGGGCCCGGGATCCACGAGGGGCCGCCCGGGCACGGTCTCCGGTGCCGTCTCCGCGGCCAGTCCCGCGGTCAGGTGTGCGGTGATCCGTTCCGGGGTGGGGTGGTCGAGTACGGCGGTGGCGGTCAGCCGTACCCCGGTCACCTCGGCCAGCCGTTGTCCCAGCTCCACCGTCATGAGTGAGCCGAAGCCCAGGTCCTTGAACGGGCGGCGCATGTCAAGCTCTTCGGCGGAGTCCAGCTCGAGCGCCGCGGCCACCTCGGCGCGCACCAGTGCGCGCACCGCCGGCTCCCGTTCGGCCGCGGGCAGCCCGGCGAGTGAGGAGTCCGGCCGGGCCCGCGTCCCGGTCTCCGCGGCGGCCGGCAGGGCCGGCCCGGCGGGTACGGCGGGGCTCGCGCCGCCGGTGGCGGTCACCCCGGCGATCCAGTGCCGCCTCCGCTGGAAGGGGTAGGTGGGCAGCGGGATCCGCCGGGCCCCTGAGCCGTCGTAGAACCGCGCCCAGTCGACGGGGACGCCCCGGGTGTGCAGCCGGGCGACCGCGGTGAGCAGGGACCGCAGGTCGGGGCGGTCGCCGCCGGCCATCGCGGAGACGAACGCCACGTCCTCGGGCGCGCTGCCCGGCCCCATGGCGGACAGGGTCCCGTCCGGGCCCAGCTCCAGGAAGGTGCGGGCACCGCCCGCGCAGGCGGTGGCTACGGCGTCGGCGAACCGTACCGTGCCGCGGGTGTGCCGGGCCCAGAACTCGGGCCAGTCCAGGCCGGTGACGTCCAGTTCGGCGCCGGTCAGCGAGGAGACGACCGGCAGCGCCGGGGTCCGCCAGTCGACCCGGGCCGCGGCCGCCCGCATCCCGTCCAGGATGCCGTCCACGTGCGGCGAGTGGCTGGCCATCGGGACCTGGATCCGGCGGATACGACGGCCGCGCGCCGACCAGCGGCCGGCGATCGACGCGGTGGCGTCCGCGTCCCCGGACAGCACGGTGGCGGTGGGGCTGTTGAGGGCGGCGACCGACACCAGTCCACCGCTCGTCCCGACGTCGGGCAGCAGTTCCGCCTCGGACGCCTCGACCAGGATCATCGCCCCGCCGGGCGGGATGTCCTGCATCAGCCGGCCGCGGGCCGCGACCAGCGCGCAGGCGTCGGCCAGTGACATCGCCCCGGCGACGTGCAGGGCGGCGAGTTCGCCGAAGGAGTGGCCGAGGACCGCGTCCGGGGTGATCCCCCAGCTCTCCACCAGCCGGTACAGCCCGACCTGGACGGCGAACAACGCGGGCTGGGTCCAGGCGGGTTCGTCCAGCAGGGCAGCGTCCGCCGAGCCCGCCTCGGCGAAGACCACGTCGAGCAGCGGCCGGGGCAGGTGCGGGCGGAGTTCCGCGGCGACGGCGTCCATGGCGGCGGCTAAGGCGGGGTGGCGCCGGTAGATCTCCCGGCCCATGCCCGGCCGCTGGTTGCCCTGCCCGGCGAAGAGGAACACGGTCCGCCCCTCGACGGAAGTGCCGCGCACCACCCGGGCGTTCGCCGTGTCCCCGGCCAGCGCCGCCAGCAGGCCGGGGACCTCGTGCGCGGACTCGGCGACCAGCACCGCCCGCCGCTCCAGCGGGCTGCGCGTGGTGGCCAGCGAGTAGGCCAGGTCCACCGGGGACGCCGTCGACCCGCCGACCAGGGCGGCCAGTTCGGCCAGTGCCGCCGGGGCTCGCGCGGTCAACGGCACCAGGACGGGACCGTCGTACCCCTCGGCGGGGGGCTCCGGTGCCGGGCCGGGGGCGGGCGGCTCGGTGAGCACCAGGTGGCAGTTGGCGCCGCCCATGCCGAACGAGCTGACTCCGGCGAGCAGCGGCCCTGCCGTGGCGGGCCACGGGCCGGTCTCGGTGACCATCCGCAGGCCCAGCTCCGTCAGCGGGATCCGCGGGTTGGGGGTGCGGTAATTGAGGCTGGGCACCAGTTCCCGGCGCGAGAGGCACAGGACGGTCTTCAGCAGTCCGGCGATCCCGGCCGCGCCCTCCAGGTGCCCGATGTTGGTCTTCACCGAGCCGACCAGCAGGGGCCGCCGCCGGTCCGGCCCGCGCCCGGCCACCGCGCCGAGCGCCGCGGCCTCGACCGGGTCGCCCAGCGGGGTTCCGGTGCCGTGCAGTTCGACGTAGTCGAGTTCGCCGGGGGACACCCCGGCGGCCGCGCAGGCGAGGCGCAGTACGTCCTGCTGGGCCTCCTGGCGGGGGGCGGTCAGCGAGTCGCCGCCGCCGTCGTTGTTGACGGCGCTGCCCCGGATCACCGCGTGCACGGTGTCCCCGTCCGCCAGTGCCGCCGACAGCGGTTTGAGCACCAGGACGGCGCCGCCCTCGCCGCGCACGAACCCGTCGGCCCGTTCGTCGAAGGTGTGGCAGCGCCCCGACGGTGAGATCGCGCCGAGCGCCCGGGTGACGTCGTAGCCGTCCTGGGTGAGGTTCAGGTTGACACCGCCGGCCAGCGCCGTCGTGCACTCCCCGGCCGCCAGTGCCCGGCAGGCCAGGTGGACGGCGAGCAGCGCGGAGGACTGGGCGCTGTCCACGACCAGGCTCGGGCCGCGCAGCCGCAGGACGTGGGACACCCGGTTGGCGATCATCGCCCGGTTGCGTCCGGTGGCCGAGTGCGGGCTCAGGCGGGCGCCGCGCAGCGCCGCGTAGTCGTCGTAGGTGGCGCCGACGTACACCCCGGTGCCGCCCGGGCCGCCGTCGCCGTCGCCGTCGCCGTCGCCCGGGATGATCCCGGCGTCCTCGAAGGCCTCCCAGGCCAGTTCGAGGACGAGCCGCTGCTGCGGGTCCAGCACGGCCGCCTCGCCCGGGGAGACGCCGAAGAAGGCCGCGTCGAAGGAGTCGACCTGGTCGAGGAAGCCGGCCCGGACCGGTTCGCCGGAGGGCAGCACGGGCACCGCCGGGCCGTCCGGACGGCAGCGCAGCGCGCCGGGTTCGCCCAGGGCGTCCCGTCCGTCGTGCAGCAGTCGCCAGAACTCGGCGGGGTTCGCCGCCCCCGGCAGCCGGCACGCCAGGCCGACGACCGCCACCGGTTCCTGGTCGGCGGCGTTGCCCACTCGGTTACCCACGCCGGACTCCTCCACGTCGTCTCATCGAGGACAGGTCTGATCCGCCCGGCACCTGGTGTTCCGGACGTACACGGTTGCGCTGTGCCACGGGCAGGGCTGAGCGGCCCCTCGGCCGGACCGGCCGCCTGGACACGCCCCGGTGAACACGCCCCGGACGCGTCGGTCCGGCAGGCATGCCGCAGGCCCGGCCCGGGCAGCACCGGGCCGATCGGATCGCGGGCGGGGCGCGGACCGGCATCGGGCGCCGGTCCGCTTCAGGCTGCCGCGGTCACCGCGTCGTAACCGTCGTTCCCGGAACCGCCGCACGGGCGGCCGGGGTGCGAGCGTCCGCCGTACCGGGCGGAATTGCGGGCCCGCTCAGGCGCGGACGAACTCCACGGGCACTCTCAGGGCCACCGTGTGCTTGCTGTTGCTGGCCCAGGGCACCGGACCGGTCAGCCGTACCTCGGCGACCCGGTCGAGCAGCACGCCGAACAGCGTGCGCAGTTCGATACGGGCGAGGTCGACTGCGAGGCAACTGTGCGGCCCCTGGCCGAAGGCCACGTGCGGGTTGGGGTTGCGGCGCACGTCGAAGGACATGGCGTCCTCGAAGACGGTCTCGTCCCGGTTGGCGGAGGACCACCACAGCGTCACCTTGTCGCCGCGGCGGAACCGCACGCCGTTGAAGGTGAAGTCCTCGGTGGCGGTACGCCGGTTGTACGGCGTCGGTGTGGACCAGCGCATCATCTCCTCGACCGCGCCGTCCAGCAGCGCGCGGTCGGCGCGCAGCGCCTGCCACTGTTCGGGCCGTTCGGCCAGGGCCTGCAGGCCGACCGCGATCACGTTACGGGTGGGCTCGCTGCCGGCCAGGGTCAGCAGGTTGACGAAGACCTCACGCTCGTACTCGCGCAGCGGCGGTTCGCCCTGGCCCTCGGGGAGGTCACCGGCGGCGATCACGGAGAGGAAGTCCTGGGCCGGGTCGGCGCGCTTCTCGGCGATCAGCTTGACGCCGTACTGGTACATGGCCAGCAGGGAGGCCTGGCTGCGGGAGGAGGCCTCGCCGGACTCGCGGTCCTCGTAGCCCATCACGACCTCGGTCCAGTCGACGAACTGCGGCCAGTCCGCGCGGGGGATGCCCATCAGCGCGGCCATGACCTCGACCGAGTACCGGCCGGCAACGTCGTTCTGGAAGTCGCAGGAGCCCTGTTCGACGACCTCGTCGATGATGGCCTCGGCGCGTTCGGTGACGGTCGGGGCGAGCGCCTCCAGGACCGGGCCGGTGACCGAGGGGCTGACCAGGTCGCGCAGCAACCGGTGCCGGGGGTCGTCCATCATGTTCAGCATCGCGCCGGAGTAGGTGCCGGCGGGCAGGTCGTCGAGGTGGGTGCCGCCGCCCTCACGGTCGCCGCCGCCCTGGGAGGACAGCAGCGGGTGGGAGGCGGCTTCGACGACGTCGGCGTAGCGGGACAGGACCCAGAAGCTCTCACCGTCGCGGGTGCGGCCCGGCGGGTGCAGCAGGATCGGTGCCTCTCGGCGGAGCCGGGCGAAGACCTCGTGCGGGAAACCGGCGCCGAACCGGTCCTGGTCGCTGAGGTCGAACCCGCCGAGAACGGCCGGTAACTCGCTCTGGGAAACCTCGGTGGCGCTTCGCGATAACGGGAGGGCGGGCTGTTCCAATGACATTAGCTCTCCATTTTTTGCACTGACGTATCGAGGATCGTCAAAAGCAACATCAGTGTCACCCGATCGTGGAATTGACGTCAAGCGCCACTTGAAGAAGTTGGGCTGAGGCTGGGATGTCCTTTAGCCGGGATCCGCAAGGAACGTCGCTGGCCAGGGCAGTTGAGGCCGCCCGCCACAAGGGGTGCGACCGAACTGTTGCATGGTGCAGGCGTACCGCACGGCCGATGAGAGAACAAACCCCCCAGCCGCAATCCGCTGTGCTACGACAAACAGCGTATCGACACCACGATCTGGGTAGGATCGGCGGTTCACTTGAGGCCGCTGAGCATCACACCGCGGATGTAGTGCTTCTGCAGCAACAGGAAGAGCACCAGGACCGGCAGGGTGCTCAGGACCAGGCCGGCCATGACGATCGGCGTGGTGCGGGTCGGGTCGACGTAGTCCTGCAGGAGCTGGATGCCGACGGGCAGCGTCATCACGTCCGGGTTGGCGGTCGAGACGAGCAGCGCCCAGATGTACTCGTTCCAGGCGTCGACGAACGTCAGCAGTCCGAGGGTGACGAGGACCGGCCGGGTCTGCGGGACGACGATCCGCCACCACACGGTGAACTCCCCGGCCCCGTCGATCCGCGCCGCCTCCAGCACCTCGTCCGGGAGGGAGACCATGAACTGGCGCATCAGGAAGATCCCGAAGCTGCTGACGAGGAACGGCATGGCGAGCGCCGCGATGCTGACGGTCAGCCCCGCGCCGCCGCGCCCGAACAGGTCGTTGCCGCCCGCCAGCGGCCAGTGCACCAGGATCAGGAAGTGCGGGACGAGGAAGAGGAACGGCGGGAACATCATCGTCGACAGCACCAGGCGGAAGACGAAGTCCCGGCCGGGGAAGCGGAGTTTGGCCAGCGCGTAGCCGGCGAGGGACGAGGTCACCAGCACTGACCCGCTGATCACGGCCGTGGCCACGACGCTGTTGCGGAAGAGCACCGGCAGGTCCAGCTGGTGCACGGCCGCGCGGTAGTTGGACAGGTCGAACGCCTCGGGCAGGAACCGGTAGGGCAGCCGGCCGGCCTCGTCGGCGCCCTTGAAGGACGTCATCACCATGTCGAGGAACGGCACCACCGTGAGCACCGCGCCGGTGACGACCAGCAGGTACGACAGCCAGGGGAACCGCCGGCGGATCACGCGTCCTCCCCCGTGCGCCGGAAGAGCCACAGCTGGACCAGCGTGACCGCGAGGACCACCGCGAAGAGTACGAAGGCGGCGGCGCTCGCGGCGCCCCAGTCGCCGTAGGAGAAGGCCTGCCGGTACATCTCCAGGGCAGCCACCTCGGTGGCGTCGCCGGGTCCGCCCTTGGTCATGACGATGATCAGCGCGAACGACTGCAGGCCGGTGAGGAACTGGGTGATGCACACGAACAGCAGGGACGGCCGCAGCAGCGGCAGCGTGATCCGCCAGAAGACGGTGACGGGCCCGGCGCCGTCGAGCGCCGCGGCCTCGTAGTACGACTGGGGAACGGACTTCAGCCCGGCGGTCAGGACGAGGATCGCCGAGCCGACCGAGGCCCACGCCTGGACGACGACGACCGCGGGCAGCGCGGTGTCCGGGTCCTGGAGGAACGCCACCGAGCCGACCCCGACGGCGTTGAGGACGCCGTTGACCAGGCCGCCGGGTTCGTACATGTACTTCCAGACGTTGCCGACGGCGACGACGGTCGTGACGATGGGCAGGAAGTACAGGGTGCGCCACAGTCCCTGGAACCGGAGCTTGTCGATGCAGGTGGCCACGAGCACGGAGCCGGCCAGCGCGAGGGCCACGGTGCCGAGGGCGAACAGCAGCGTGTTGGTGAGGACCGGGGTCAGGAACGTCGCTCCGTCCGCGAAGAGACGGGCGAAGTTGTCCGGTCCGACGGGGTCGATGTCGCCGAGGTCGAAGCCCGCCCAGTGCGACATGGACAGCAGCAGCGCGAAGCCGAGCGGCAGGGCGAGGAAGACGGCGTAGAACAGCAGCGTCGGGGCCAGGAAGAGGTAGGCGACGACGGCCTGGCGGCGTCGTTGGCGGCCACGTCCGCTGCCGCGGACGCCGACGGCGGACGGCCGGGCGGCCGCCCGTTCGGCGGCCTCCGCCGTCAGGGTGGCGTTCACCATGAGCGCGACACCTCCTGGTCGACCTGGCGGCAAGTGGTGCGCAGTGCCTCGTCCACGGTCTGCTGACCGGTCCACAGCGCCTCGATGTTCTTGCGCAGCAGCGACTTGGCCTGCTGTGCGCCCGGTCCGTTCGGCTCCGGCACCGCGTACGCCAGCGCCTCCAGGAACGGCCGCAGGTTCGGGTCGCCGCCGGTGCCGAGCAGGGTCCGCATGTCGTCGGCGCGGCCGGTCAGTGAGCCGACCGACGCCTGCAGGGCACTCATCCGGGTGACGCCGCGCACCTTCTCGGCGTTCAGCCAGCGCAGGAACTCCCAGGCCTCCCCCGGATGTTCACTGGCGGTGTTGACGCCCAGCATGAACCCGGTGGAGAGCGTGGCGCGCCGGCCGTCCGCCTCGGGCAGCGGCACGGGCGCCACGCCGACGTCACGGTAGGCGGGGCCCATCAGGGACTTGAGGTTGGCCGTCCACCAGCCGGCGCTGATCACCATGGCGACGTGCCCGGACGCGAACGCCTTGTAGACGTTGACGCCGGGGTCGCTCGCGCCCTTGGCGACGAGACGGTGCTGCAGGTCGAGCACGGCCCGTCCGGCCGTCGAGTCGATGGCGGTGCTCCTGCCGTCCGCGGTGACGAACCGTCCGCCGGCCGCGTTGAGCAGGGCGAGGGTCTGGCCGACGGTCGTGGAGTCGTCGTAGGTCGACAGGCCGAACCCCTGCACCAGGGTGTTGCCGTAGCCGTCCCGCCGGGCGGTGCGGTAAGCCGTCTCCTCCAGTTCCCGCCAGGTGCCCGGGGGGTGATCGACGCCGGCCTCGCGCAGCAGCCGTCTGTTGTAGTAGAGGGCGTACGTCTGGGTCTCGGTGGGGTAGCCGTAGACCCGGCCCGCCACCGAGGCGGAGCCGACCGCGGCGGCGCCGTAACCGCGTCTGATCTCCTCGGCGTGTCCGGCGGGAGCCGGCCGCAACACGCCGGCCCGGACGAGCTGGCCGTTCCACAGGCAGTACGGCTGGAGGATGTCCGCGCCCTGGCCCGCGGCCTGGCGGACCATGAACGTGGTCAGCAGGTCGGTGAACTCGACGGCCTTGGTCGCCACCCTGACCCGGTCGTGCGTGGCGTTCCACTCGTCGACCGGGCCCTGCAGGGCCTCTTTCAGCTCACCGCTCGCGTAGTGGGAGAGCACGGTGAGGACGATCGGCTCGCCGGGCCGTCCGGTGCCCCGGTAGGGCGCGGCGCAGCCGGCGGTGAGCAGCGCCGAGGGCAGTGCGAGCGCGAGGTGACGGCGGCTCAGCCGGCCGGCCGGGCGTGTCGGTGTCATCGGAGGGCGGCCTCCCGGCGCAGTACGCGGAACACCCGGGTCGTGGTGAAGCCGGTCTTCCGGTAGAGGTGGCCGGCCGGCGACTGCGCGCCGGTCCACAGGAACCACGCCGAGTGCGCGCGCCGCGCCCGCATCCGTTCCAGGACCAGGTGGAGGAGGACTTCGCCGAGTCCGGTGCCGCGCATCTCCTCCAGCACCCCGATGGGGCCGAACCGTTCGTCCACCGAGTCGAACGCGCCGTGCATCGCCCAGCCGACCATGCGGCCCGCCGGGTCACGGGCCACGACGATCCGGTCGAGGGGGGTGCCCGCGGTCAGACACGCCCGGATCGTGCACGCCCAGTCCGGGCCGAAGTGGCGCCCGGCGAGCGCCAGCAGGTCCACCAGGTCGTCGTCGGCCGGGGTGGCGAACCGGTAGCCCCGTCCGGTCAGGTGGTCCAGGCGGCGGGTGACCTCGTCCGGGCGGCGGTAGCCGACCAGGCCGCGGTCCATCGCCGCCGCCTCGTACAGCGTGTGGAAGCCCAGGGACTCCAGGAGCCCGGCCGCCTCCGGGTAGGCCTCGGCGTCCAGGCCGGGGAACACGTAGTTCGGGGTGTACGACGAGAAGTCCACGCGGGTACGGCCGTGGCCGTGCAGCCAGTCGAGGGCCTCGGTCAGCAGCCGGCGGCCGAGGCCGTGTCCGCGGGCGTCCGGGGCGACGAAGAAGAAAGGGATCCAGCCCTGTTCCGGCTCCAGGTCGGTGCCGGCCATGGGCGTCAGCCGCCGTACCGCGTAGGCGGCGCCGACCAACCGGTCGCCGTCGACGGCGACCCGAAGTCCTTCGGGATCGAAGTTGGGGTCGAGCAGCACCAGGGTGCGGAACCGGTCCGTGGTGATGGGGTCGGCCGGCACGCTGCGGCGCCACGCCTCCACCACCCGCGGGCCGTCACCCGCGCGGAAGCCGCGGATCCCGGCCGGGGCCGTCGTCGTGCGGTCGGTCATCGAGGGGATCCTTCCGGGCAGGGCGCCAGGTCCGCGGGGTAGAGCAGCACGTCGTCGCCGGCCCACCGGCCGGGCGGGCGGGGCGGATCGCACAGCGGCAGCGGGTCCTCGCCCGCGTCCACGGCGCGCCGCAACCGGTCGGATCCCCACAGCAGGTCGATGAAGTGGCGGTGTCCGGTGCCCTCGACGCCGGCGTCGACGTCGGCGGTGTGCCAGGCGAAGTCGTCGGGGTACAGCCGGCGCAGCACGGCGAGCATCGCGACGGCGGTGCGGACGGGGGCGAACGCCTCGCGGTCGGTGACGTGCAGCTGGACTCCCCGCAGCGGCCTTCCGGCGTGCTTGTGGAAGGCCGGCACGTAGCGAAGGTCGCGGAAGTGCACGCCGGGCAGGGCGAGTTCGGCGAGCGCGGGCGTGAACCGCCCGTCGAGGTAGGGGGCGCCGACGATCTCGAAGGGCTGGGTGGTGCCGCGGCCCTCGGAGAGGTTGGTTCCCTCGAACAGGCAGGTGCCGGGGTAGACGCGGGCGGTGGCGGGGGTCGGGATGTTCGGCGAGGGCGCGATCCACGGCAGTCCGGTGGCCTCGGCGTCCATGGCGCGCCGCCAGCCGGTGGCCTCGATCACCGTCAACTCGACTGCCTGCCCCGCTACTTGGGGTACAGCCGAGGTGTTGAGGTGCCGGGCGAGTTCGCCGGCCGTGAGGCCGTGCCGGACCGGGACCGGCGCGCGGCCGACGAAGCTGGCCCACCCCGGTTCCAGGACCGGGCCCTCGCTGACGAGTCCGCCGAGCGGATTCGGGCGGTCGGCGACCACGAACCGGATGCCGGTGCGGGCCGCCGAGACCATCAGGTCGAACATGGTCCACGCGTAGGTGTAGAACCGGGCCCCGATGTCCTGGAGGTCGTGCACCAGGGTGTCGATCCCGCTGTCGATCAGCAGCTTGTCGAGGCGGTCGCCTTCGCACCGGTAGGTGTCGTACACCGGCAGGCCGGTGTCGGGGTCCGTCCCGGCGGCCTCGGACTCGCCGGCCTGGCCGGTGCCGTGCAGCCCGTGTTCGGGGCCGAACAGGGCGGCCAGCGGCGCGCCGGCCGCGAGCAGCGCGGGCGCCACCGGGCGCAGATCGGGCAGCACTCCGGCGTGGTTGGTCACCAGTGCGAACCGGCCGGGGCCGGCGAGCCCGGGCGAGTCGTGCAGTCGCGCGATCCCGGTCGTCACCGCGACACCGTCGTCCGTGCTCATCTCCTGCCCCCTCCCGCCGGTGACACCTCTCCCAAGCAATGGCGGGAATTTACCCCTATGTACGTGTTCAGCGGCGATGAATCGCCGACGACTCCGTCACCCCGTCCGTCACGACACGCCGGTGGAGGTCCCTCGGTCGTGGGACGTCTCCGTGTCGCCGGAGTGTCCGGCCGCGGTGACGGTATGGGATGGCGACGGGCCTCGGCCCTTCCGGCGTTGACGTCGTCACCGTCTCATCGCCGCCGTCTCTCTGCGTTCTCACCGCTCACGAAGGACATCACGATGCGCTTCACCCGTACGCTCACCGCCGCTCTCGGTGGGCTCGCCCTCGCCGTCATCACCATGGGTCCGGCGGCCGCCGCCGACGGGTCGTTCGTCTGGGTGGGGCCCAAGGGCAGGGCGTACGTCATCCAGAACCCACCGGAGCGCAGGTGCCTGGACATGGCGCAGGAGGCGCGCGGTCCGCAGAACTCCACGAAGAAGGCGCTCGTCGTCTACAGCAAGAAGAAGTGCAAGGGCACCGCGGTCAAGATCGCTGCCGGTCACTCGGCGCCCGGCAGCGCCCACTTCGCGAGCGTGGTCTTCAACCCCCGCTAGGCCGCGCGCGGTCAGGCTCCTGCGGGTGGTGCCGGTCACGCCGATCCGACCGGCACCACCCGCACACGTGAGGTCCCCACACGCCTGTCGGGCGGGGCGTTCCGATTCCCCCGGCGGCGGCGACACCGAGCCCGCACAGCACCACGCCCGTGCCGATGGTCAGGGAGCGCCGCACGGACGGTCCGCTCACCAGGTCACGGCCCCGGCCGACGGCCCAGGTGAACAAGGCGTACCAGCGGACGTCGACGAGGGCCCGCAGGGCGCCAGCGCGATGCCGCTCAGGAGGACGGGTCAGCCGGCCGTCACGAACCGGGTCACGGCGGGCGAACCCGACGTCGCGATGATCACCCCCTGGGGCCGGCCACCGGAGCCGTCGCCGCACATCGCCGTGCGCACACTGCTGCGGGACCGCCTGGTGATCGTCCTGCCGGACGACCATCCGCCGGCCGCCGGGCCTCCCGAGGGCTCACCGCTGCGCCCTGCGCAGCTGCGCGACGAGTCCTGGGTGACCATCCTGCCCGGGCACGCCGCCCGCGAGCAGCTGGACCGCGCGGCGGACGAGGCCGGCTTCAGCCCGGTCCGCGGCACCACGCACCGCCCCCCTCGCCGAGCCGGCGCTCCACCGCGACCCGCACGCCGCGGCCCGGTCGGACACCGCCCCGGCCCCCTGGCGGACGTGTTCCGCACGCTGCTGATCGATGTGGCCGCCGACCTGCGGGGCACCTGGACCCACGTCACACCCTGACCCCCTTGATCGGTCACTGACCGGCCGGTTTAGCATATGAGCGCCACCTAGCTCGATCGAGAGTAGATCTGTGACTGTCAACGACGACTCGTTCACCAACTGGAAGAACCGCGAGGAGATCGCGGAGTCGATGATCCCGATCATCGGGAAGCTGCACCGGGAGCGGGACGTCACCGTCCTCCTCCACAGCCGCTCCTTGGTGAACAAGTCGGTGGTCAGCCTCCTCAAGACGCACCGGTTCGCCCGTCAGATAGCCGGCGCCGAGCTGTCGGTCACCGAGACGATGCCCTTCCTGCGGGCGCTCACCACGCTCGACCTCGGCCCCTCGCAGATCGACATCGGCATGCTCGCCGCCACGTACAAGGCCGACGACCGCGGTCTGGACGTCCAGGCGTTCACCGCGGAGGCGGTCGCCGGGGCCACCGGCGCCAACAAGATCGAGCAGCGCGAGCCGCGGGACGTCGTCCTGTACGGCTTCGGCCGCATCGGCCGCCTGGTCGCCCGGCTGCTGATCGAGAAGGCGGGCTCCGGCAACGGACTGCGCCTGCGGGCCATCGTGGTGCGCGGTGGCGGCGCCGGGGCCGGCGGGGACCTCGTCAAGCGTGCCTCGCTGCTGCGCCGGGACTCGATCCACGGCCAGTTCCAGGGCACGATCACCGTCGATGAGGAGAACAGCACGATCCTCGCCAACGGCAACGAGATCAAGGTGGTCTACGCCGACGACCCGTCCCAGGTCGACTACACGGAGTACGGCATCCGGGACGCCATCCTCATCGACAACACGGGCAAGTGGCGGGACCGCGAGGGCCTGTCCGAGCACCTGCGTCCGGGCATCGAGAAGGTCGTGCTGACCGCGCCGGGCAAGGGCGACGTCCCGAACATCGTGCACGGCGTCAACCACGACACGATCAAGCCGGACGAGCGGATCCTGTCGTGCGCGTCCTGCACCACCAACGCGATCGTGCCGCCGCTGAAGGCGATGGCCGACGAGTACGGGGTGCTGCGCGGGCACGTCGAGACCGTCCACTCGTTCACCAACGACCAGAACCTGCTGGACAATTACCACAAGTCGGAGCGTCGCGGCCGGTCCGCGCCGCTCAACATGGTCATCACCGAGACGGGTGCCGCGTCCGCCGTCGCGAAGGCGCTGCCCGACCTCGAGGCACGGATCACCGGCAGCTCGATCCGGGTCCCGGTGCCGGACGTGTCGATCGCGATCCTCAACCTCCAGCTGGCCCGCGAGGCGTCCCGCGAGGAGGTCCTGGACTACCTCCGCGAGGTGTCGCTGACCTCGCCGCTGAAGCGCCAGATCGACTTCATCACCGCCCCGGACGCGGTCTCCAGCGACTTCATCGGCTCGCGCCACGCGTCGATCGTCGACGCCGGCGCCCTGAAGGTGGAGGGCAACAACGCGATCCTCTACCTCTGGTACGACAACGAGTTCGGCTACTCCTGCCAGGTGGTCCGGGTCGTCCAGCACGTCTCCGGCGTCGAGTACCCGACCTTCCCGGCGACGGCGGTCTGACCCTCCGCCTCCCACGGCCCGGCCCCCTGTGCGGACAGGAGGCCGGGCCGTCCGCGCTCTTGACGCGCCCCCACCCGGTGGCGATTTCCTATCGGTCCAAACGGAGCCACGGACGACCTTCGGCACGCCGGACAGGAGTACCCGCGTGTCCACCGCCACCGCGATCATCGACCTCGCCATCGCCGGCCCGGTCATCAGCCGCCACCCACCACTTCGGCACCCACGAGTTCATGGCCCTGTGCGAACTCCTCGGCGCCGAGCCCCGCATCAGCGGCAACGCCGGCTCCGGCACCGTCCCTGAGGTGAGCGAGTGGGTCGAGTACCTCACCCGGGACGGCGACAGCCCGACGGTGCGCCCCGGTTCGCCGCGTGGGGCGTCGACTTCGTCAAGGCCGACGACATGCTCTTCCCGCACCACGAGCGGGAGATCGCCGCCTGTGCCCGGGGCGCGATCCGTGCCGTCCGCCAGGCGATCACACCTCCGGCCTCAGACGAGGTGTGCGAAGACGACCAGATTCTCCGTGTAGTCCTTCGCGTCGTGGTCGTAGTCGCCGGCGCAGGTGATCAGGCGCACCTCGGGGCGGTTGGTGTCCGCGTAGACGCGCTCGCTGGGGAAGTCGTCCTTGGCGAAGGTGTCGGCGCTGTCGACGACGAAGTCCGCCTTCGTCCCGTCGGCCCGCAACACCGAGAAGCCGTCGCCGGGTTCCAGTTCCGCCAGCCGGACGAAGACGGCCGCCGAGATCTTGGTGTCGACGTGCCCGGCGATGATCGCGGTGCCCGCCTCACCGGGCGCCGGACCCTCGGCGTACCAGCCGACGAGGTTGGTGTCGGCGGCGGGCGGCGGCTCCAGCTGGCCCGAGGGAGCGAGGGTGAGGGTGGTGAAGGGGGCGTCCACGGCGATCTTCGGGATGAGCAGGCGGGTCGGCGCGGAGCGGGACAGCGCCTCACCGGTCTGGCGGGCCTGGCGCGAGGGGGCGGCGTCCGCGCTCTCGGCCGGCGTCCTGCCCGCCGCGTCGGAGGCCCTGCCGTGTCCGCCGAGCAGCGCCACGGTCAGGAGCAGGGCGGCCGCGACCCACACGGGCAGCCGTCCGGTACGCCGGGTGCCGTCCGCCTCCGCGAAATCAGGTCCGTCGGGGCCGGGGTCGTCGGGGTTCGGGCAGGAGGAGCCAGCTGCCATCGGAGGTCACCTTTCTGGGCAAGGCAGCGGGAGGGGCGGACGGGGCCGCGGCCGCGTCCCTGACGGTCGGCGGCCCCGGCTCCCGTATGCGCGAACCCGTCAGGACGCGGACCCGCCGGCCTTCCGGCGCCGCAGTGCGTAGGCGCCGGCGGCCCCCACACCGAGGACGGCCAGCCCGCCGGTCGTCAGGCCGCGCGTGGCGAGGGCGCCGCCACCGGTGTGCATACCGCCGTGCGGCTTCTCGCTGTCCTCGTCGTCGCCCCACGAGCCGCCTCCGTCACCGCCCCCGCTCCCCTTGTCCCCCTTGCCCCCCTGGTCGTCCTTGCCGCCCTGGTCCCCGTTGCCCCCCTGATCGTCACCCTTGCCCTTGTAGGTCTCGGGGTCGAACTTGCTGTTGTTGCCGCTGTCCGAGTTCCAGTCGTCACTGAGTTTCGCCACGGCGAGTACAGCGTGGCTGCTGTCGTCCTTGAGCTCCTTGCTGTAGGAAAGGTCGTCACGGCCTCCGTCGTCCCGGTCCCCCGCGACCGCGGCCTGAGCGCCGGGTGCGGCGAAGGCGAGGGCTGCGGTGGCGGCCGTCGTCGCAAGGATCATGCGGGCAGAACGCATTTCGATGTCCTTCCGCCGTTGCCGGGCAGCGGATACTCCATCGGCTTATACGACCCGGCCTCGACATGAACCACCGTCAGCCAGCGCCAGGCCCCGCACCATCCAGGCCGCCCATCCGTGGTGACGACACGCCAAACACCGCCCGGCTGGGTCAATCCCGCGCGGCGGCACGGGGCCATTCGGGGGTGTTCTGACCCGCCGTCGGCGTGTCGTCGCGGGACGGACCCGCCGCGGTGTCAGCAGCCCACGTGGAACGTGGCGTCGGCCAGCTCCGTGCTCGTGGAGACCGGGTCGATGCGCAGCACGTGGTCGGAGTGCCGGAGGTAGCGCGTCGGGTAGTTGTACGACCGGAACGAGGCCCAGGAGGAGTCGGCGAGACCAGCCGTCCGGTAGAACGTGGCGTCCTGGGCGAACGCCGTGGTGCTGTCGTTCTCGTCCAGCCGCAGCTGGTAGTTGTAGTGGCGCAGGCAGCGGGCCGGGTAGTCGACCGACTGGAAGGACACGCCGCCGCTGTCGGCGAGTCCCGGGACCAGCTTCCACAGGCCGTCGGTGTACGGGTCGAAGGCGTACTCGTCGATCCGCCCGACGAAGTTGCTGTGCCGGACGTACCGGGCCGGGTAGTTGTAGGACTTCAGCCGGTTCCAGGCGGGGGTGGACCACTTGGCGACGAGGTTGCCGTACTCGGTGGCGGTGATCGGCTGGATTCCGCAGTGCTTGGAGTTGAGCGGCTGGGTGTAGGCCCTCTGGTCGAGGGCCGTCCAGGTGCCGGCGGACAGGGCGCTGGTCTGCCACGCGTAGAAGACGCCGTTCGGGGACCAGGTGTCGCCCCACAGGTACCAGGTCGGGCCGGAGGCAAGGGACTTGACCAGGGTCGGCGCCTCGGTGCCGTTGTGCGAGACGGCCGTGCTGAACTCGGTGAAGCTGCCCGGGTCCAGGGAGCCGGAGCGGGCGCCGACCAGGGTCGAGTTCTTCTTGAAGTACAGGTAGTTGACGCCGTCCACGCCGACCGCCAGGTCGCCGTCGATGACGTCGTAGCCGGGGTCGAAGAAGACCTGGGGGTCGCCGGCGGTCACGAAGTCACCGGTGTAGTTGATCATGATGACGTTGTGGTCGCTGCCGTCGACCGCGGAGTAGATGACGCCGTACCGGCCGCGGCCCGGGTCCCAGAACGCCTCGGGCGCCCAGCTGTGGGTGTCCATGTCGTGCAGCTTCATCCGCCGGTAGCCGGTGAAGCAGCGCAGGTCGGTGGAGTCCCAGACGTGGATGTACTGGCTGACGTAGTTCCAGTCGGTGCCGTTCGGGTCGGTGGCGAGCACCACGAACGTACCGTCCTGCTTGCGCAGGATGAACGGGTCGCGCAGGCCGAGGGAGCCCGCGGAGTGGGGGTCGCGACGGGGTTGTTCTGGTTGAGCGGGGTCCACTGCAGGCCGTCGGTGCTGACCGCGAGGTGCAGGCCGTAGGCGGCGGCCAGCATGTCCGGGGACTCGGTGAAGTAGCACATCACATAGGCCGAGTCGGTGGCGGCCCGGGCGGCTCCGACGCCGAGGGCCAGGGCGCCGGTGGAGGCCGGCGGGACGGTCGCCGCCGCACCGAGGAAGTGGCGTCGCGACAGGGGAGTGCCGTTCATGTGCGCTCCAGACGAGAAGGCAGGGTGTCTGATATTTCGAACGCGGTTCGGAGGGCCGGTCAGAAACTAGAGGGGTGCGTGGGAACGGTCAATCCTTGCGTGACGAGGGAGTTACGCGGATGTCCCTCCCCCCGACGGTTCCAGCGGCCTTTCCGGCGCCCATGCCTGCGTCAGGGGCGCACTTCCCCCGCCCGGACCGGCCGGGTCGTACGGCGGCACGGCCGCGGCTGGCCTCGGCCGGACAGTCCGCCCGACAAGGACCAGGACCGCGCATGCCCTGCCGACTCCCCCGCCCTGTGCTCCCTCTCCTGCTCGGCGCCCTGACCGCCGTGACCGCCCTCGCGGCGCCCGCCCGCGCCGGAGGCGGCAGCGAGGTGACGGAGTATCCGATCACCACCACCGCCGACAGCCTCCCCGCCGGGATCACCGCCGGTCCGGACGGGGCGCTATGGTTCACCCAGTCCGGGGCCGCCCGGATCGGGCGCATCGCGGCGGACGGCACCGTCACCGGCCGCCGCACCCCGACCCCCGGCAGCGCACCCTTCGCCATCACCGCGGGGCCGGACCACGCCCTCTGGTTCACCGAGCAGGCAGCCGGCCGCATCGGACGGATCACCACCTCCGGCGCCGTCGCCGAGTTCGCCCTGCCCCGGGCGGCCGGCGCACCCGCCGGGGTCACCGGCGGGCCCGACGGTGCCCTGTGGTTCACCGAACCGGGAACCAACCGGATCGGCCGGATCACGACCGCGGGCAGGATCAGCGAGTACCCGGTGCCCACGGCCGCCGCCCTCCCGTACGGGATCGCCGCCGGCGCCGGTGGCGCCCTCTGGTTCACCGAACTCGCGGGCGGGCGGGCCGGACGGATCGACACCAGCGGCCGGATCACCGAGTTCCCGTTGCCGAGCCGCGCCGACTTCCCCGAGGACATCGTCGCCGGTCCGGGCGGAATGTGGTTCACCGCGTCCGGGTCGGCCTCGACCGGATCGACGGCAGCGGCAGGGTCACCAGGTTCCCGCTGCCCGGAACGGACGGCGACCCCGGCGGGATCGCCGCGGGGCCGGACGGCCGGGTGTGGTTCACCGACCGGTCCGGCCGCGTCGGCCGGGTGTCGGCAGACGGCGGGATCAGCGTCGTACCGGTGCCGTCCGGGCCCGACAAGTCGCCCTTCCGGCTCACCACCGGCCCAGGCGGCACGCTGTGGTTCACCGAACTGCTGGGCAACGCGATCGGCCGGATCGAGACGGCCCGAGAGTCCCGTGGAAATGCACGTGCTTTCACGCCACGGAGGTGGGACTCTCCTCTATGGTCCGATGAGTACCACAGGGGGAGGTATCACCGCAGTGATCCGTATGCGCACTTCTTTCGGTGTCCTGGCCGCCGCCGGCGTCGTCACCGCTGCCCAACTCGGCCTGGCCAGCGGCGCGTCCGCGCAGGCCGGGACGGCGCGCAGCACCGGCTGCCCGGTCGACATCGTCTATCCGAGCCGCTTCTACGTGAACTCGGGCGGCTGGGTGACCAACGGCGGCCTGTACTTCGCCGTCAAGAACACCAGCGCGAGCAAGAGCTTCAAGAAGGTCACGTTCACCGTGACGGACGTGAAGAACATCCGCTTCGGCAGCGCCACGGCCAAGGGCGGCAAGGTCAGCCACAAGACGTCGAAGACGGTGTCGGTGTACACGACGACGCTGAAGAAGAAGACCAGCCTCGGCGTGAAGGTGCAGACGCACCTGCTGAACACCCGTACCTACAAGGTGAAGTTCGCCCTGCACGGCACGGGGTGGAACTGCGCCGTGAACCAGGGCACCTGGGGGGCCTGAGCCCGGACGGCCCCTACCCTGGTGGCCGTGATCGACAACGGTGAAGGCCCTGGTGCGGCGGCCGCCCGGCTCACCGGGCGGCCGGTCTCGGCCGTGCGGCCACGGTCGGGCGGCCCGACGGAGGTGACGCTCGCCGACGGGCGGGCGGTGATGGTCAAGCGCGGCGGCCGGCCCCGCGCGGTACCGGCCGAGGCGGCCGGGCTGCGCTGGCTGGCCGCCGCCGGGGCGGTCGCGGTACCCGAGGTGGTGGGGCAGGACGAGCGGTGGCTGGTGACCGAGTCGGTCCCCACCGGACGTCCGGGCGCCGAGGCGGCGACACGTTTCGGGCGTGACCTCGCCGCTCTGCACGCCGCCGGGGCCCCGGCCTTCGGGGCGGGACCGCCGGACGGTCCGCGCGACGCGTGGATCGGCCTCGCCCCGATGCGCAACGAGCCGGGCACCGACTGGGCGCGCTGGTACGCCGAGTACCGGGTGCTGCCGTATCTGCGCGCGGCGATCGACCGTGGGACGCTGCGGTCCGGCGAGGCCGCGGTGGTCGAGCGGGTCTGCGAGCGGCTGCCGGATGTGGCGGGTCCGCCCGAGCCCCCCGCCCGGCTGCACGGAGACCTGTGGAGCGGCAACGTCCTGTGGGGAGCCGACGGGGCGGTACGGCTGATCGACCCGGCCGCGCACGGCGGGCACCGCGAGACCGACCTCGCGATGCTCCGCCTCTTCGGCTGCCCGCGCCTTGACCTGGTCCTGGAGGGGTACCAGGAAGTGGCCCCCCTGGCTGCCGGCTGGGCGGAGCGCGTCGGTGTGCACCAGCTGTTTCCCCTGCTGGTGCACACCGTGCTCTTCGGACGGGGTTACGCCGAACAGACTCTGGAGACATCCCGGACCATCGCGGGCATCTGACGCCGTCACATGCCGGACGGGCATGTGAAATCGGCCACGGGCGGGAACGATTCGCCGTTGATTTCCGGCTGGTTCCTTAACGAGCCCTTAATTAGGACTGAGATTACGCAGAGTAACGAAACCAACCACGCGTTCGAATCGTATAAGTGCATGGAAGAACGAAACAGGGAGAGACCATGCAACCGTTCGCGCTCAACTACGCACAGCCCGCAGTGCAGTTGGACGTCACCACTCCGTACGCGTATGACTCCGGACTGCAGTTGAACGTTCTCCTCGATGGCCGGATCGCGGCCACCGATCACGCAATGCTCAGAGCCTTGGGGACCACGACCTCAACCGCGGGCTCCAAGACGCACTTCGACGACTGAGCGCGGACCCTGACGATGACCGTGCTCATCCTGACCAGTGACGAGGACGTGACCGCGGACATGGTGGTCCTCCGGCTGCACCAGACCGGAGTGCCTGTCGTCCGCCTCGATCCTGCCGATCTGACCAGCGGTGTGGCCCTGTCGGGCGAGTATGTGCAGGGCGCCAGTCGCGGACATCTGTCCGTGAACGGGCGTCTGGTGAGCATGCACGGCCTCCGCTCCATCTGGGTGCGCAGGCCGGGAGTGGCGGCCGCCCGGGCGGTCCAGCCGTCCGCCTGGCTGACCGAGGAGTCCGAACAGGCGCTGTACGGCATGCTGCGTGGGACCGACGCGCGCTGGATGAACCATCCGGACGCGGCCCGCCGGGCCCGCCACAAGCCGTGGCAGCTGCGGCTGGCGCAGCGCAGCGGGCTCGCCGTGCCCGCGACCCTGATCACCACGTTCCCGCAGGCGGCTCGGGAGTTCGCGGAGCGGTTCCCGGACCTGGTGGTGAAACCGGTGTCGGGCGCGCATCCGCAGGAGCCGCCGCGGGCGGTGCCGACCAGCCGGGTGGCGCCGGACGCCGACTTCTCGGCGGTGGCGTTCGGGCCGACGCTGCTGCAGCGGCGGGTGGCCAAGCGGGCCGACATCCGGCTGACGGTGGTCGGCGAACGGCTGCTGGCCGCCCGCAAGCCGGTGAGCCCCGACGCGCGGCCCGACGACGTGGACGTACGCTTCGCCCCGTCCGTCTCTGCCTGGCTGGCGGCGGAGGTGCCCCCGCGAGTCGCCGAGGCCGTCCATACGTATATGAAGGACGCTGAGCTGGCCTACGGTGCCTTCGACTTCGCGGAGGACGCCGACGGCATCTGGTGGTTCCTGGAGTGCAACCAGTCGGGCCAGTTCGGTTTCGTCGAGATGGACACCGGTCAGCCGATCGCCGAGACCATCGCCGGCTGGCTGGCGCACGGCACGGAGCAGTACCGGCCGTTCGTCGACGGCGGGCGGAGCAGGACGCCCTGACGGGCGGGTGACGGCGGGACCGGACGGAGAAAGGAACGGAAGATGCGCATCGGACTGCTGGGGACGGGTCCTTGGGCACGGGCGGCGTACGCCCCCGCGCTGGCGGGGCACGGATCACTGGACTTCACCGGGGTGTGGGGCCGCCGCCCGGAGGCCGCGGCGGAACTGGCCGGGGAGTACGGGGTCCGGGCGTACGACGACGTGGACGCGCTGTTCGCCGACGTCGACGCGGTGGCGGTGGCGCTGCCGCCGGCCGTCCAGGCGGAACTGGCCGTGCGTGCCGCGGCGGCGGGCCGGCACCTGCTGCTGGACAAGCCCCTCGCGCTCGGCGTCGCCGAGGGGCGGGCGGTGGTGGAGGCCGCCGAGCGGGCCCAGGTCGCCACGGTGGTGTTCTTCACCACCCGCTTCCAGACCGAGCCGGAGGCGTGGATCGGCGAGCAGGCGGGCACGGGGGGCTGGTTCACGGCACGGGCGCAGTGGCTGGGGTCGGTGTTCACCGACGACAGCCCGTTCGCGGCATCACCGTGGCGGCGGGAGAAGGGCGCGCTGTGGGACGTGGGCCCGCACGCCCTGTCCGTGCTGCTGCCGGTGCTGGGCGACGTACGGCGGGTCGCGGCCGCCGTGCACGGCCCGGCGGACACCGTGCATCTCGTCCTCGACCACGCCACGGGGGCCTCCAGCACGGTGACCCTGAGCCTGACGGCTCCCTCCGCGGCGGCCGGGGCCGACGTCGAGCTGCGGGGCGCGGCAGGGGTGACGCTGCTGCCGAGGAGTGCGCAGGGAGCGGTCCCGGCCCTGTCCCGGGCCGCCGACGCCCTGGTCGCCGCCGCGCGCACGGGTCACCCGCACCCGTGCGACGCGGCATTCGCCCTGCGGGTCACCGAAGTCCTCACGGAGGCGGAGACCCTGCTGGGCAAGGACGTCGCCTAGCGGTCCGCCAGGGGGGCAGCCCTCACCGGGCGGCGGTCTCGGCCGTCGCCCAGAAGTTCACCCGTTCCCGGACGACCGGGTAGCCGGCCTTCGCGAAGTGCGCGGCCATCGGGAAGTTGCCCTGGTCGGTGGCGGCGCCGATGGTCTGGGCGCCCTGTTCGACGAGGAAGCGGGTGCACTCGACGAGCAGGTCGTAGGCGTAGCCGTGGCCGCGCTGCCCGGGCAGGACTCCGATGTACCCGATGACCGGCCCGGAGGGGTTGCGGGCAGGGATGTGGATGCCGACCGGCTCGCCCTCGGGGGTGCGGGCGATCTGCCACCACTGACGGGGCGAGGGGAACCAGTGGAAGATCTCCAGGTCCTCCTGCGCCGCCAGTTCCACCCCGCCCTTCGCGACGGCCCTGCGGGCGTGGGCGTCGAGGGTCGCGGAGCTGATGTCCCGCAGGATGCCGAGGAAGACCGAGTCGTCGGGTTCGGGGGTGAAAGCGAGCCGGCCGGGCCGGTCGGGCAGGCCGCACTCGGGGGTCCAGCGGTAGTTGTAGCGCTCCACCAGCAGTTCGTAGCCCGCCTGGCGGGCGGCGCTGAAGCGGGTCTCGGCGGCCGAGCGCAGAGCGGGCACGTCACGCCAGCCGGCGGGCAGGTCGAGCTCCAGTTCGTCGGCCCGCCATGGCGCGCCGCGCAGCAGCTCCGCGCCGGCCTCCTCCTCGCCCTCGGCCACGTCGAACCAGTTGACCAGGAGCGGCTCGGTGTCCTGTGGGCCGCCCCACCATGCGGCGCGGGCGACCACCCGGCCGTCGCGCAGGGCGACTCGCTTCCAGTCGGTGCGGTGGCGGGTCCGCCGGTGCGTCTCGCGCAGGCGCAGCGGGTCGGGCAGGGTGTCGAAAAGGTGGGCGGTGCTGTCGTCGAGCGTACGGATGACCGGATCGGTCACGGATTCCTCCGGGAGAGACGTGCTGCGAGGAGCGCTCCCGGGTCAGCTCTGACCTGTCACGCCCGGATGTCGGGGAGGGAGCGCGGGATGGATGAGATGGACATCGCACTCGCCTCCTTCCGTCCGGTCCAGGGCGTGCGGCACACACACTAGGGCGCCGGTCAGGGCACGTCCACGGATTTTCCGCCGCGGCACTCGAAGATCCATGCGTGTGCCCGGTGCCCGGGCACGGGCGTAACTTGGGGATGTGACTTCGGTGCGCGGCTGGTGGTCGCGCGACTACAGCGACGGGCGTGGCTGGTTGCAGGGTGCACCTCCGCCGCGCTGGGTGCGGGTGCTGCCCGTTCTCCTGCTCGCGGTCGTGACCGCGGCGACGCTGGCCAGCCCGGACGGACACGACTTCGGCTTCCTGCTCGGCGCCATCCCGCCGCTGGCCGTGCTGTCCTACGGCCCGCTGGCGACCGCCGTGCTCAGCTGCCTGGTCGTACTCCTGCTGAACGTGCCCGCCACCCATCTGAACCATCCCGGCGACACCGACCTGCTCACGGTCACCTTCGTCGCGCTACTGAGCGTGTTCGTGTCCTATGTCCGCAGTCACCGGGACGCCCAGCTGGTCACCGAGCGGGCGGTGGGCGAGGCGGTTCAGCGGGCCGTGCTGCCCCCGCTGCCGGAACGGGTCGGCGCGGTGGGATGCGCCGGACTGTACCGGGCCGCACAGCACGGCACACTGGTCGGCGGAGACTTCTTCGACGTGCGGGACGGGCCCTTCGGGGTACGGGCGGTGATGGGGGACGTACGCGGACACGGGCTGGCCGCCGTCTCCACGGTGGTGTCGCTGCTCGGCGCGTTCCGGGAGGCGGTCCTCGACCAGCCGGACCTGGAGTCGGTCGCGGCGCGGATGGACCGCCGGCTGACGGTGGACTCGGCCGACGTACCGAACGCGGAGCTGTTCGCGACGGCCCTGCTGCTGGAGTTCTCCGCAGATCTGCGGTCGGTACGGGTGGTGGCCTGCGGTCATCCCGCGCCGGTACTGCTGCGCGACGGCCTGGCCCACGAGCTGGCCGTCGCGCCCGGCGCGCCGGTGGGGCTCGCCCTTGCGGGGGTGAAGCCGCCGAAGGAGATCACGGTCGAGCTGGGCCCCGGCGACCGGCTGTTCATCGCCTCGGACGGGGTCTGGGAGGCGCGCGACCGCGCCGGACGCTTCTACCCGCTGCCGGAGCGGCTGGCCGGGTTCGCCGGCGCGGAGCCGGCCGAGCTCACCGAGCAGGTCTGGGCCGACCTGGCCCGGCGGTACGAGGTGCGGGACGACGCGACCATGCTCGTCCTCGCGCCCGACATCGCCTGAGGGACTGGCCCGGGGCCCGGCTCACCCCACCTCCCACAGGAAACGGTGGGTGTGGATGCCGAAGTACGGGAACGAGCGGACCTCGCGCACCCCCTCGACGGGCCTGACCACGTCGTTGACGAAGTCGAGCAGGTCTTTCGGGCCAGGGGTGACCACCTCGGCGAACAGGTCGAAGCCGCCCGAGGTGAACACCGAGTACACCACTTCCGGGTGTGCGGCGAGGGCGTCGGCGACGGCTCGGGGGTCGCCGTCCACGCCGATGCCGAGCAGCGCCATCGCCTGGCCGCCCATGGCCATCGGGTCGGTGACGCCGACGACCTGGACGGCCCGGGCGTCCAGCAGGCGCTGCAAACGCTGCCGGGCCGCGGAGGGGGAGAGCCCGACCCTGGGTCCGAGGTCGGCGTAGGCGATCCGGCCGTCCGCCTGCAGCTCGCGCAGGATGGCCCGGTCGATGTCGTCCATGTGCACCTGGGCTCCTCTCCTCAGCCGACGAGTTCGAGCAGGGCGGCGCCGAACACCGCGGTGTGGGTGTCGACGTCCTGCTCGGTCGTGTCGGGGCACATCAGGGCCATGTTGTGGAACGGGGTGAGGAGGATGCCCCGGTTCGCCAGGTAGAGGTGCAGGAAGTCCTCCAGCTCGGGGTCTGCGGCGGCCGCGGACTCGGTCCCGGTGCGCGGGGCCGGGGCGGCGAAGCGGTACTCGGTGCGGGCCCCGAGCCGGCTGACCGACCAGGGCAGGCCGTGCGCCTCGACGGCCTGCCGGACGCCGGTCTCGAAGCGTGCGGAGAGCCGTCCCATGCGGTCGAACGCCTTGTCGGTGAGGACGTGCTCCAGGGTGGCCCGGGTCGCGGCGACCGAGAGCGCGTTCCCGGCGAGTGTGCCACCGACCCCGCCCATGTCCACCAGGTCCAGGTCGGCGCGGGCCAGCAGGCGCTCGGCGAGGTCGGCGGAGAGGCCGTAGGCGCCGGCCGGGATGCCGCCGCCGATGGCCTTGCCGATGGTCAGCAGGTCCGGCTCCAGGTCCCAGGCGGCCGTGCAGCCGCCGGGTCCAGCGGAGAAGGTGTGCGTCTCGTCGTTGATGAGCAGCGTGCCGTACTGCCTGGTCAGGGCGCGCACGCCGGAAAGGTAGCCGGGTTCGGGCAGCACGATGCCGATGTTGGTGAGCGCGGGTTCCATGAGAACGGCGGCCACGTCGCCGTGGGCGAGTTCGCGCTCCAGCTGCGCCAGGTCGTTGAACTCGGCGACCCGGCTGGTCAGGGTGACGTCACAGGGCGCGCCGACGTTGCCGGGGCGGGGCACGCCCGCGCCGTCGGGGCCCACGACGATGAGGGACTCGTCGACGCTGCCGTGGTAGCTGTAGCTGTTCACCAGGATCTTCGGGCGGCCGGTGACAGCCCGCGCGAGCCGGATCGCCCATCGGTTGGCGTCGGTCGCGGTGAGTGAGAAGCTCCAGCGGGCGAGCCCGAAGCGGCGGGTCAGCTCCGCGCCCACCCACTCCGCGTCCTCCGTCGGCAGCATCGCGGTGGCCCCGCCCAGCTCGGCGAACCTGCGGTGCACCGCCTCCGTCACGACGGCCGGCGAGTGGCCGGCCATCGCACCGGTGTCGCCGAGGCAGAAGTCGATGTACGCGTGCCCGTCGAGGTCGGTGACCCGGGCGCCCCGGGCGGTCGCCAGGTAGCGCGGGAAAGCGCCGGCGGTCTTGTTCATCCAGGTCATCGGGACCCGGCCGAAGAGATGGCCGGCGTCGACATATGCCGCGCGGGAGCGGGGGTTTCGCCGCTCGGCCTCGGCGCTCTCCCGGGCCAGCAGAGCATGCAGTCGGGTGCGATCCATGGAATACCCCAGCTCGGACTCGGCGACGACGGAACGGCGGGAGCCTACGACCGAAACCCGTACATCATCAAGATCTGACAATCGAATCGATCGTCAGGACGACGGATTCGAGCGCCAGACGATCAAGGAAATCTTCCGCGCGACGACCGATAAAGGCACGAGCGCTCCATGTTCGAACATTCGCCTCAAAACGCCAGGGTTCGCCACCCCTTCCGCCACATAGAAACATCTACCAGCATGCATATGCCGGGTTGGTGGGCGGACCGCACCGGGTGCCCGGTGCCGGTCGTTCCCTGCCCCCGAAACAGGTGAGCGGTGATCCCCCGGAGCGGTGCGTGACGAACGTGATGTGGATGCAAGGTGTGGAATGGCTCGCGGCGGCCGCGGCGGACCCCCGGGCGTGCAAGTGGGACTGGGACCACGGGGAGGGCGTCGCCCTGCTGGAAGCGGGCCGGTTCTGGGATGTGCTGAGCGTCCCGGACCGCCTCGGCCTGCTCACGCTCGACCTGCTGTGGCGGCCGTCGCTGCCGGTGCCCGGGCCCACCCTGGCGGACAGCGCGGCGGGACGGATCGGCTTCCTGGTGCCGCCCGATCCGTCCGGCGGCTGGATCGGCTCGGGTCTGCGCTACGCGACCAAGGGCGCATGGGTCGCCGCACCGCCGCCGTACCGGGCCGCCCGGTATCTGGAATGGCTGGTACCGCCGGACGGCAGCGGCTCGCTGCATGCGCCCGGCACACTGGAACTGGCGCTGCGCGAGGCCAACGGCACGCTGGCGGTGCTGTCCCCGATGTACGGCGAGTAGCCGAGGTCAGCGACGGGGCGACGGTACGAACACGGCGCCCCTCAGGCCCTCGGGCTCGGCCGGAACGGTACGGCCCTGGTCCCGCCACTCCCGCAGGAGCTGGGTGTAGATCGGCTCACGGGAGCGAGGGGCGCGCGGCTTCCGGGCCGGACGCCCGGGCGTGGGTGAGGATCCGTCCATACCGGCGCAACGCCCGGAACGCGCCGGTGGTACGCGCCGTCCGACGCGCTCACCGGGTCGGGTGAGCACACCCGCCCGATCGGACCCGCCCGCCGGTCCTACAAGCATTCCGGCGGCCCGGCCGACAGGCGCCGTCCGGTGCGTGCTCGAATCCTTCGGAGGCAGCGTTCCGACGTCCGCCCCCACCGCGCGTTCCTTCTCACGTGCCGGGAGTCAGCCCATGTCGCACAAGTCCGCCACGCTGCGCGGCGCGGCCGTGACGGCCCTGTTCTCCCGAAGCTACGGCGAAGTGACAAGTAGCTCTCTGTAATCAAAGTGACGCTCGGTCACGGATAGCGGGACGGGGTCCTGGGACTTCGCCGACCTGAAGGGCGGCGAAGTCGGCGTGGGCCTGTTCGACGGCTTCCGGGTACGCCCCACGCTTGGCGTGCTCGGCCAGCGCCCGATAGATGCTCGCCACCGAGGGGTTCTGGCCCTTGCGCTTGCCGGTGGGGATGATCAGGTCGGCCTGGATCTGCTCGACGGACTCGCCGCCAGCGCGGCGCCGGAGCACGGTGTGGAGCATGTCGTCGGTGATGACCGGGGGCCGGCCGCCGTGCTTGCCCTTGCGGGCCGCGGTGTCGAGCCCTTCCAGGGTCGACTCGCGGATGTTCTCCCGCTCGGTCTCCGCCATCGCCGCGAAGAATGCGAACAGCAGCTTCCCCGGGCCGGTGGGGTCGTAGATGCCGGGCAGGGGCCCGGCGAGCATCTCCAGGACCAGGCCGTGGGCGGTGAGGTGGTCGGCGAGCGCGGTGAGTTCGGCGGCGTCGCGGCCGAGCCGCTTCATCTCGTACACGGTGAAGATGACCCGGCAGTGCGGGGCGTGCGCCTTGACCTCCCGCGCCGTCCGCAGCGCCTCCTCGAACTTCGGCCGGACCCGTACGCGGGTGCTGATCTTCTCGCTGAAGATCTTGTCGCGGGGGATGCCGTGTTTGCTGAGCGCGTCGAGCTGGGAGTCGAGTTCCTGCCCGAGCGTCGAGCAGCGGGCGTAGCCGATGCGGATGTCCGCGCTCGGCAGGTCCCGGTCGATGGGCGCAGGCGGCGGGGTGCCTGGGGTCTGAGGAACATCGGTGTCAGATCGTGCGCTAAGGGTTCTCCGGGCCGGCTGGGGCTTTGACCTGGGGTGATTGAGCGTCGGAGCCTTCGAGGGTCGTTGTTGTCGATCTTCGGAGAGCTGTTGTGGCGGTCGAGTTCCTGACGGACGAGCAGGCGACCCGGTACGGGTCGTTTCATGAGGTGCCCTCGCGGGCGGAGCTGGAGAGGTACTTCTTCCTGGACGACACGGACCGGGAGGCTGTGCAGGCCAAGCGCCGGGCCCACAACCGGCTCGGGTTCGCGGTCCAGCTCACGAGCGTGCGGTTCCTGGGCCGGTTCATGCCGGACCCGCGGGAGGTGCCGGCGGAGGTGGCCGAGTACCTGGCTGAGCAGTTGGAGATCGCGGACGCCTCGTGCCTGAAGCTGTACGGCGAGCGGGACGGTACGGCCCGTACGCACGCCGGGGAGATCCAGGAGGCCGGGGGCTGGCGGGACTTCGCCGAGGTCCGCGACGAGCTGGTGGTCTGGCTGGACGCGCGGGCGTGGACGACCGGGGACGGGCCGAAGGCGTTGTTCGACGCGGCGGCGGGCTGGCTGCGTGAGGGGCGGGTGCTGCTGCCGGGAGCGAGCCGTCTAGCCCGGCTGGTGGGCACGGTGCGGGAGGCGGCGAACCAGCGGTTGTGGGACACGCTGTATGGGCTGTTGAGCGTCGGTCAGCGGGCGGTGTTGGACTCGTTGCTGACCGTGCCGCCGGGTGAGCGGGTCTCGGAGCTGGACCGGTTGCGACGCGGTCCGGTGCGGGTGTCGGGTCCGCAGATGAAGTGGTCGCTGCAGCGGGCGGAGGAGATCGCCGCCCTCGGCATGGGGGACCTGGACACGTCGGCGATCCCGCCCTGGCGGCTGGCGGAGCTGTCCCGGTGCGGCGTGGACGGCAAGGCATCGCTGCTGCGCCGCCACGGCGATTCCCGCCGGCTGGCGACGCTGCTGGCCACGACGGTCTACCTGACGACCCGGGCTGTCGACGACGCGCTGGACCTCCTGGAGGGGGACTGTAAAACGTTCGGCCCTGTCTCACATTCGGTGGTGACGGAGAGTTGTCAGGGTCGTTGACATTCATGTGATAGGTGTCAACGAGCTTGTGCAGACGGTGTTTTCGGGTCTGTTCCCACTGGTCATGGAGGATGTGGTCGACGAGGGTGAGCGGATCGTGGTGCGGGCCCGGACGCCGCTGGACACCGCGGTCTGCCCGGTGTGCGGGGTCTCGTCGGGACGGGTGCACGGCTATCATTGGCGGACTGTGGCCGACGTTCCGGTCGACGGGCGACGGGTGGTGGTCCGTGTGCGGGTGCGGCGTCTGGTGTGTCCCACGCGGGGCTGCCGCCATACCTTCCGCGAACAGGTGCCCGGGGTACTGGAGCGATACCAGCGACGTACCGCTCGTCTGACCAGGCAGGTCAAGGCCGTGGTCAAAGAGTTAGCGGGCCGGGCGGGATCACGCTTGCTGGCGATACTCGCGGTGGGCCTGTCCCGTCACACGGCCCTGCGCACCCTGCTGCGCATCCCGTTACCCACCGGGCGCGTGCCCCGCGTGATCGGCGTCGACGATTTCGCACTGCGCCGGCGGCACCGTTATGCCACCGTGGTGATCGACGCCGAGACCCATGAGCGGATCGACGTGCTGCCCGACCGCACGGCCGACACGCTAGAAGCGTGGCTGCGCGGGCATCCGGGCATCGAGGTCGTGTGCCGTGACGGCTCGGCGACCTATGCCGAGGCCATCCGCCGTGCTCTGCCTGACGCGGTGCAAGTCGGTGATCGCTGGCATTTATGGAAAAACCTGTGTGAAGCCGCCCTGAACGAAGTGAAGGCACACAGTGCCTGCTGGGCCACCGTGCTGGACGCGCCGATCTACGACGGGCCCCGCGCCCAGACCACCCTCGAACGCTGGCATCAGGTTCATGGCCTGCTCGAGAAGGGCGTGGGCCTGCTCGAATGCGCCCGCCGCCTGCAACTGGCCCTGAACACCGTCAAACGCTACGCCAGAGCCGACCGGCCCGAGCGCATGCTCCGCGTCCCCAGGTACCGCGCCAGCCTCGTCGACCCCTACCGCGAGCACCTTCGCAAACGCCGAAGTGAAGACCCCGGCGTCCCCGTCCAGCACCTCTTCGAAGAGATCAAGGCTCTCGGCTTCACGGGCTGCCTGAACCTTCTGCACAAGTACATCAACCAAGGCCGCGCGGACGCCGACCGCAGCCACATCTCGCCGCGCCGGCTCGCCCGGATGCTGCTGACCAGACCCGACAACCTCAAGCCCGAGCAGCACGAGCTCCTGGCCAAGCTCACCGCCGCCTGCCCCGAGATGACCCAACTGGCGGCATGTATCGGAGACTTCGCCCCGCTCCCTACGCCACACACCGACAACGCCGATGCGCTCACGCACTGGATCGCCCAAGTCCGAACAGCCGACCTGCCCCACCTACACGCCTTCACCCGGGGCCTGGACCGGGACATCAACGCCGTGATCGCCGGGCTCACGCTTCCGTACAGCAACGGCCCCACCGAGGGCGTCAACACCAAGACCAAACGGATCGCGCGCCAGATGCACGGACGAGCAGGCTTCACCCTGCTCCGGCACCGCATCCTCCTCGGATAACAGCACGCTCCGTCACCACCGAATGTGAGACAGGGCCGCTCGTTTGACAGACCCAGCGGGATGCGGTCTCTGCGCGACAGGGACGCTACTGAGGAAGGGTGAGTTTGCTCAGCAGCGCCATTTCTCTGGCATTTCTCCGGACGCGGGTCAGAGGGTGTGGTCGGGCCAGGGAACGTCGGTGGCGACCGGCGCTGTGTAGTCGATGCCGGGCACGGAGAATCCGTAGAGGCGTCGGACCTCAGCGCGGAACCAGTCGAGATCGGCCAGGTCGGCGATGGTCGCCGTGGTGGCGGTCTCCCAGCGTTGCGCGACGGCCGCCTGGACATCGCCGGTCAGTTCGAAGGTGTCCAGGCGGATACGACCCTCGTCGTCCAGGGCGAGCGGGGCGGCGCCGGTGAGTTGGTCCCACAAGGCGGCGAGCTGGCGGATCGGCGGGACGAAGTCCTCTCCGAGGACGCCGCGCAGCAGGCCGGTGTACAGGGCGATGCCAGGAATCGCGGTGGAGGACTGGGTGACGGCGGCGCCGTTGACGGAGGTTACGGCCCGCCCGCCCACTGTCTTGTCGAGTCGATCGTTCAGGGTGCGGGCGGTCGCCTCCAGATGGGCCTTGGCCGCGCCGATGGTGCCCTGCCGGTAGATCGCCGCCGTCAGCGGCGAGCCGATGTAGGACAGCGCGGCGGTGGCGAACTTGTCGGCAAGCAGTCCCCGCGCGGCAAGGTGGTCGATCCAGCGTTCCCAGTCCGCGCCGCCCATCACGGCCACGGTCTGCTCCACGTCGTCGCCTTCGGCCGGTCCGGTCTCCACCTCGCGGACTTCAGGAACACCCTCATCGTCGAAAACGAGGGTCTTGGTGCGGTTCGCCTGGCCGATCGGCTTGAGGACCGAGGCGTAGGTGGTACCTGTGTCGGGGTCGGTCCGCCGGGGCGCGGCCACCGAGTAGATCAGGTAGTCCAGCCGACCGCCGAAACGCTGCTCGATGAGGCTGGCGACCTGATCCTTCATCGAGTCAGAGAAAGCATCACCGTTGAGGAAGACCAGGTCCCGCCCGGTAGCACGGGCGATGTCGGCGGTGGCTGCGGTGCGGTACCAGCCGGCCGTCGCGGTACGCCGCGCGGTGGGAGCTTTCTCGAAAGACACCGCGATGCCGCGGATACCAGCACGCTTGAGTCCGGCAAGCGTGGCCGCGAGGCCGTATCCGGCGGAAGAGCCGATTACCAGCGCGACCGGCCCGTCGCCCTCCGGCACGCCGGCGGAGGCGGGGCATGCCTGCCACATGTCGGCCACCAGCTGCTGGCAGCCCGCCGGGTGGGAGTCGAGGAAGAGGAAGCCCCGGTTGCGGGGGGTGAGAACACGCTCGCTCACGATGACAGTCCTTGGGTCGGCCGGGACAAAGACGCGGCGACCAGCCAGGCCAACCACGCCCTTGCAAGTCTCCGCCAGCTTCCCCACACGCGGTGGCCCCGCCAGGAACAACGATCATGAGCCGGTCTTGGAGTGTTCCACAACTTCCAGCCGCGCAAGAGGTAGCCCATTCCTGCTGGGCATCGCCGTTCAGGGCTACCCCGATTCGCCCGCGTCAGCGCAGGCTGTCACCTGGGGCGAGCAGGCTGGTGAGTTCGGCGATGGCCTCCGGGGACGGCTTGAAATAGCGGCGGACGTTCTCTGGCTTCTTGTGCCGGGACTTCGCCATCAGCATCAGCAAGGACGCCCCCGCCTCGCCGAGATGAGTCAGGGAGGAGTGGCGATACTCGTGCAGATCCCAGCCCGTCCCGGGCCCGCGCACGGCGGTGTGCTCGTCCAGCAGCGCGCGGGCCTGCCCATACGACAGCCGGGCGAAGCCGGTGTCCGGGCAGCTGTCACGGGGGCTGATAACTTTCCCCGGACCGGGGCGGCGGTGTGTGACGAACACCGGCCCGCGGGTGCGGCCCTTGAGCAGCCGGGGCAGGAGCCGGGCGGTACCGGCGTCCCAGTAGACGGTCTCCAGCACGAAGTCCTGGCGGACCTGGCCTCGGCGGCGGGACTTCGATTTCGCCCCCTTGGCCTTGACCGGGCAGCGGCGGCCGGCGAAGTCCAGATCCTCGATGTTCACGCCCAGGATCTCCTCCGAGCGCCCGGCGGTCTCGTAGAGCATCCGGCACAGCGTCTTCTCCCGCAGGTGCACCTCGCGCCGCGCGATCAGCCGGTCGATGGCCATGCGGGAGCGGGCCGGCGTCTCGGAGTCCGGCACCGCGAGCCGTTTCGCCCAGGCCGGAACGGCGGGGCCGTCGTAGCCGCGCTCCCCGCTCCAGCCGAGCCAGGACAGCACCGCCGCGCGCCGAGAATTCCAGGTGTTCACCGCGGAAGTGCCCCAGAGCAGTTCGAGGGCCTCGCCGATCTCGTCGTCCGCGACCGAGGCCAGCGGCCGGCCTTCGCCGAGCCGCTCGGCGGTCTTGCCCACCCCGATCCCGTAGTTGCGGACGGTGTTCGGGTTGCCGAGCGAGTCCAGGAACACGTCGGCCGCTGTCCGGACGGTGAGCGCCTTGCCGGTCGACAACTGTACGACGGTGGGCACCGCTTCCTCCTTGCCGCAGATAACAGGGTCACTTCACGTGCGGCCCGGAGAGCATCACCGCAGGCGACGGATCAAGCTACCGCAGATATTGGGGTGTTATCTGTGGGACGACTTCAGACCGGCGCCGCCTTGATGACCCGTCGGCCGCCCACCAGGGCCGAAGCGGGCTTAGCGCACGACCTGACACCGATGTTCCTCAGACCCCTGCCTGGCCGCCACGGCCGGCCCGGACCGCGGTCGGCCGGGGTGGGCACCCGCAGCTCCTTCTTCAGCCGGGGCACCATGTGAAGCGGCGGGTGTGGTAGGCCGAGGCGACCGCGCCGCCGCGCGAGCGGCACGGCGAGCCGGGCTGCGCGTCACACTTCGGACAGGCGTGCTGTTCGACGTCGTCCGCGTCCGACCGGTCGGACACGGAAGGCTGCTGAGGGCCCGTCATGGGCCCGGATTTTCGCACAATGCAAGTCTCAGAAGGGGGTCCGCCCCGCTTTTGAGTGAGAACAGGTTCTGCGAACGAATCCGGGGCCGGAGGGGGTCTGGCGGCCCGTGATTGATCTTGCTCGCGCAAAGGGTCGTTTATGAGAGTTCGGGCCACGTCGCTTCGGCCGGCGAGCTTCGGCAACTGAGGTGTTGGTGTTCACCGAGGTGGCGTTACCAGGCCGATCTCGTAGGCGGTGATGACAAGTTGGACTCGGTCGCGGGCTTCGAGTTTGGTGAGTAGCCGCGCTACGTGTGCTTTTGTGGTGGCCACGCTGATGTAGAGGTGGGCGGCGATCTCGCTGTTGGACATGCCGCGTCCGACGAGGGTCAGTACCTCGCGTTCCCGCTGGGTGATGTTCCCGACTGGGCGTGGATGCGGGGCTGGTTCGGGGCGGGCGGCGAACTCTGCGATCAGGCGGCGCGTGACGCTCGGGGCGATCAGGGCGTCTCCGGCGGCGACCACGCGGATCGCCCCGAGGATGTCGTCCAGTGCCATGTCCTTGACGAGGAATCCGCTCGCACCCGCTCGGAGAGCGCCGTAGATGTACTCGTCATCGTCGAACGTGGTGAGGATAAGGACGCGCGTCGCTCCAGCGGCTGCCGTGATCAGCTCGGTCGCCTCGATGCCGTCCATGCCTGGCATGCGGATGTCCATTACTGCCACGTCGGGCTCGGTGTCCCCGACCAGCTGGACCGCTTCGGCGCCGGTTCCGGCCTCTCCCACGACGTCGATGTCGGGGGCGTCGGCCATCAGGACGCGGAGGCCGTTGCGGACCAGTGGCTGGTCGTCGGCGAGCACGACGCGGACCGTCATGAGATGTGCACTCCTTCGGAGAGGGGGAGCCGGGCTGCCACGCGAAAGCCGCCCTCGGGTCGTGGCCCGGCGGTGAACTGGCCGCGTAGCAGGGTGACGCGTTCCCGCATTCCGGTGATGCCGTATCCGGTGCCGGAGGTGGGGCCGCCGCGGCCGTCGTCGGCGACCTCGATGGTCAGTTCGCCGTCTTGGTAGCCGATGGTGACGCGGCAGTCGGGGGTGTTCGCGTGGCGTACGACGTTGGTGAGGGCCTCCTGGACGATCCGGAAGGCGGCCAGGTCGATATCGGGGGGCAGGGGCCGTCGTTCTCCGAGCCATCGCATGTCGACATGGATGCCCGCGTCCTTCGCCGAGGCGGTCAGCCGGTCGAGGTCGGCCAGCCCCGGGGCAGGCTCGCGCGGTGCGGCCTCCGCCCCGGGGCCCGGTTCGGTGCGGCGCAGTGCGCCCAGGGTGCGCCGCAGCCCGGCGAGGGTTTCCCTGCTGGTGTCTTCGATGGTGGCCAGCGCGTTGCGGGCTTCGTCCGGCTGTGTGTCGATGACCCGGCGGCCTACGCCTGCCTGGATGGCGATGACGCCGATGCTGTGCGCGATCATGTCGTGCAGCTCACGGGCGATCCGGAGCCGTTCGGCAGCGGCGGCCTGGGTGGCGGTCTGTGAACGCAGTGCCGCGGCGTGCTCTCGGCGTTCGCGAACCGAATGGCCGGTCATCCAGGCGGCGGCGAGCGCCAGGACGAGGACCACGACCGTGCGGGCGAAGCCGTCCGTCCCGGTCCCGAGGCGTGCGGCAAAGGCGACCTGTACGCCGAGCGTCGTGACGGCAGCGGTGACCGCGATGCGGCGAGGCCAGGTGGCCACGATGTATCCGATGGCGAGGTCGTTTGCCAGAACCAGCAAATACACGACCTGCCAGAACGGGGTTGTCGTCGCAGTGACGTACGTACCCAGGAGCATCAGTGCCAGGGTCGGCACTGGGCGGCGGCGCAGCAGTCCGAGAGGCAGGACCGTGACTGCGGCCGCCGAGACGGAGGGCAAGCCGGGTGAGTCGAATGGCGTGCCGCGTGCTGCGAAGAACAGTGCGAAGGGGTAGGCGATCGCCCCGCACCAGGCCAGAGCCGCCCGCGCGGCCGGCCGCAGGTGCCAGGACAGCAGGGGACGCGGCTTGGCGGACATGGGGCGATCGTAATCGCCTGACCAGCGGCGGAACATTGGCCCGTGGGCGTACGCCCACGGGATACCAGGCATCCCGCGATTGCAGCCGACGGGCCGATGCCGGACGGACGCTCTCCCCGGCACCGTTGGCCGGGTGATCGAAGTCAACGAACTGACCAAGCGATACGGCAAGGCCACTGCCGTCAACGGCCTGTCTTTCACCGTGCGCCCCGGGCACGTCACCGGGTTCCTCGGTCCCAACGGTGCCGGCAAAAGCACCACGCTGCGCATGCTCCTCGGCTTGACCGAACCCACCAGCGGCGCCGCCACTATCGACGGTCACCTGTTCCGGGACCACTCGCGCGGCCTGCGTCACGTCGGTGCCCTGCTCGACGCCCATGACGTCCATGGCGGTCGCAGCGCAGTGGCCTATGTGTCCGCCCTGGCCCGCAGCAACGGTATCCCGCGGCGCCGGGTGGACGAGGTCCTTGAGGAGGTAGGACTGGCTCCTGCGGCCCGGCGCCGCATCGGCGGGTTCTCTCTGGGCATGAAGCAGCGGCTCGGCATCGCCACGGCTCTGCTCGGCGACCCTCCGGTGCTGCTGTTCGACGAGCCGGTCAACGGCCTGGACCCGGAGGGCGTGCGGTGGGTACGCGGCCTGTTCAGGCGGCTGGCCGCCGAGGGGCGCACCGTGTTCGTCTCCAGCCACCTGATGAGCGAGATGCAGAACACTGCCGAGCACCTGATCGTCATCGGCCGGGGCGAGTTGATCGCCGACGAGAGCGTGGCGGAGTTCGCGGCCCGCGGCACCCGCCAGAGCGTGACCGTGCGGACACCCGACAGCACCGCGCTGGCAGCTGTGCTCGAAGCCGAGGGCGCTTCGGTACAGCCGGACGACTCGGTCGCTGACGCAGAGGAGTGGCTCACCGTGACCGGCCTGAGCGCGGCCCGCATCGGGGAACTCGCCTCCCACCACCGCATCGTGCTCCTTGAGCTGGCCACCCGCACCTCCTCACTGGAGGAGGCGTTCATGGAACTCACCGCCGACAGCGTCGAATACCTCGCAGGAGAATCCCGATGACCTCGACCACCACACAGCAGACGGGGGTCTCGACGGCCGTGCGCGCCGCCGAGCCCAGCGCCCGCTTCCGGGACCTCCTTGCCGCCGAGTGGATCAAACTCTGGTCGCTGCGGTCTATTTCCTGGGCGTTCGGGGTCAGCGCGCTGGTCATCATCGCAATCAACATCAGCGCGGCCGTCGCGGACTACAACAACTGGCCGACCTACAACGAAGGGATCCGGGCCCTCTTCGTTCCGATCTGGGCCATGCGGGACGCCTTCACCATCGGCGCCTGCATGGTCCTGATACTCGCCACCGGCAGCATCGGCGCCCTCACGGTCGTCGGCGAGTACAGCACCGGACAGATCCGCACGACTTTCGCGGCAGTACCGGCCCGCCGATCGGTCGTAGCGGCCAAGATGGCCGTCGTGACGGCAGTCATGCTCGTCTACGGCACCATCGTCGCGGGAACCTCGTTCGGCGTGACACAGGCCATCCTGTCCGGTCGGGGCATCGGCCTGTCCCTCGGCTACCCAGGCGCGCTCCGCGCCGTCGCGGCGTCCGCTCTGCTCGCTCCGGTGTGCGCGCTCGTCGGGATGGGCCTCGGCGCCCTCATCCGGCACACCGCAACCACCCTCGTGACGTTCACCGGCATTCTTCTGCTTCTGCCGTTCCTCCTCAACGACCGCCACCGCTGGTCGTCCGCCATCCTTCACGCGCTGCCCCGCAGTGCGTGGGAACGACTGGTGCAGATGGGCGACCCCTTCGAATCGGCCCCTTACCCGGCGACCATCAGCGGGTCGTGGATCGTGTACGCGGCTTGGCCCCTCGCCGCAGCAGTCGTCGCTGTGGTCGCCGTCCGCCGGCACGATCCGTGAGCCCGCAGGGACTGGCTGCCAAAGATGTACACCGGGCCGTTGCAGCAGGCCCTTGGTCCGTACTCGCCGGGTGCCAGGCGGGAGTGTGACGGCCCCGCCCCACGCTCAGGCTTCCGGCCAGGTCGTACCACGCAGTGCCGGTTGAGGGGTCTGCGAGTCGGACGCCGTGCGGGGGCCGGGCACCACGGACGCCGCGGCGGCGAGGGCGAGGTGCGAGTTCATATCCAGCTCGAACCGGCCGTAGGGGTTCACGTGGGTCCAGAACAGCGGGGACAGGGCCCGCCGGTCGGCGTCGGTGAGCCGCTTCTGCCACTTCTCCTCGCTCAGGATGTCCTGAAGCAGGAGGGTGTTGACGTGCACCAGCGCGGACTGGAGCAGGTGCAGCGCCAGCATCGAGACCTCCTGGGACTCCTTGTCAGAGCCGGTCAGGTCGCCGTCCTTGCCGTAGAACAGGTCGTGGTTGGCGGAGTTCCAGTTCTCCACGACCTGGAGCCCGTCGTTGATCTCGCGCCGCAGGTCGGCGTCGGCGAGGTAGTCGCAGATGAACGCCGTACGCACCGCCCGCCCAAGTTCCTCAATCGCGCGGTAGGTGGGGTGCTTGGGCCCGCCGCGAGTGAAGCGCCGTAGGACCTGCTCAGCCTCGGCGGTACCCAGGCGCAGGGCGGTGGTGTACTTCACGATCCGGTCGTACTGCTGGCGGATCAGGTCCCAGTCGATCGTCTTGGTCGACAGCACCGGCGCCAGGTTCGGCCACTTCTCGTCCTCGCCGGCCGCCGGCCGGTACAGCCGCGCCGAGCCGACGTTCTTCAGCCTGGGCAGCAGGTTGAATCCGAGCATGTGGGCGAAGGCGAACCCGACGATGGAGGCGCCGTGCGTGTCGGTGTACTGCCGGTCGATCTCCAGGTCCGTGCAGTGCCGCAGCACGCCCTCGATCATCGCGGCGACCTCCGAGGCCGAGCAGGACTTGAGCTGGCTGTAGACGCACAGCGACTTCTTCTCGACGTGCCAGTAGATCATCACGCCGGGGCCGCGGTACCGCTGGTGCCACTCGGTCATGAAGTTCGAGCTCCAGGAGCCGAACTTCTTGGAGTCGCTCGCGCAGGCGGTGCCCTCGCCCCACCACGCCGCATCGCGAGCGGCGAAGGTAGCGTTGACCAGCCGCACCAGCGCCGCGCGCAGGTTCGTCCGGTTGACGAACAGGTGCCGTACCCGGCGAAGGACGGCCTCGCTCTCGCCGTGCTTGCCGGTGACCGCGACCCGCTTGATGCCCATGTTCGTACCCAGCGCGAACAGCACCAGCAGCAGCCGGCGCCGCAGCACCGCCTTCGGGACCGCCTCCCTGGTGGCGACCGAGGTGAACTCGCCGGTGAAGCCGGTGGCGAACTCGGCCTCCTTGAGGATGTCGATCAGGTCGATGGTGCCCCAGCGGCGTTCAACCTCCGCCTTCAGCGCGACGAGGTTCTCCGGCTCCTCCTGCTTGCCCAGCAGCGAGACCTTGATCCACGGCTCACCGTGCCGGCGGACGATGTCCACCCCGCCCGTAGTGCCCAGCTCCAGCGCCGTGTCGAAGCGGGGCAGGGCCTCGCGCAGCCTCTTCTCCAGGGCCTCGATGAACTTCTCTGGGTCCTGCGGCTGGCGGATCGCGTCGTAGTGCACATCGCGGTTGTCCTCGAAGTCCGGCGGCAGATCGTCCTCCGGGTTCTGCCACCGGTTCGCGCCCGGCACCCAGATCTCCCGCCGCCGCAGCGCGTCCCGCAGCGCCACGAGCACGCACAGCTCGTACGGGATGCGCTCGACCCGGCCGCGCTCATCCACGACCGCCTTGCGCCACTCCTCGCGCACCACCCCGGCCAGCGGGATCTTCTCCGCCTCGTCGAAGAACGCCCCCTCCTTCGCGATGGGCTGGTCCAGGTACCGCTTGAGCAGGTCGATCGCGTCCATCACCGGCCGGTAGGCGGTGTTGTTGCACTTCAGCTCCAGCGCGTTCAGCAGCGGCGAGAGCATCCGGCGCCAGTGGTTCGAGTACGACGAGCGCAGCACCGTACGCACCCGGGCCCGGTAGCGCGCCTCGTTCGCCGCGGCCTCCGCGGCGAGGGCCTTCAGCGTGGACTCCCCGGCCACCGGATAGATCACCTTGCGGACCGTGCCGCCCGGCTCCGCGACCGCTGCCTCCGCCAGCCGCAGCAGGATGCCCTCCTTGCCGCGGACCCGCTTGAGCTCCTTGTTGAACTCGCCCTCGACCTTCTTCTCCGCTCGCGTGTTGATCTTCTGCACGAGCTGGATGAACAGCTCCACCAGCGAGTCGGTGATCTCCGTCTCCCGCACATGGCACAGCGTCGACAACAGTGTGTACCGCACCGGTCCGGTCGCCGCCCGAAGGTCCGAGGGGTACTCCTTCGCGGCCCGCGCCCGCCAGGCCGCCACCAGCTTCCCCGAGATGTCCCCGAACAACTCCGGCGGCAACTGAAGCCCGCGCACCCGCTGGAGCTTGTTCACCTCCGCCAGCAGGCTGTCCAGCCCCAACGCGCCCGGGTCCGCCTTCAGCTCGGTGAAGAACGTGCCCCCGCCGCCCGCGCTCTCCTCGTCCGCTCCGGCCTCGGCGATCAGGTCGTCCAGCCGGGACCGGGTCGCCGCCGACAGCCGGCCCACGGTGGCCGCGCAGAACCGCTCCTCAAAGGTGCTGACCGCCCTGCCCACCAGCCGGGCGATCTGTCCCGGGGCCGGCGGCTCCAGCCGGTCCTTGCGGCAACGCGCCACCACCGCCTCCGCGAGCCGATCCCGGTTCAGCTCCACCCCGCACAGCTCGACCGCCAGCCACTCGGCGAGCTGGGTCTGGTCCCCCTCGGAGCACTCACGGAAGCCGAACGCGCCCCGGATCTCCATCCGGTGCCGCTTGATCGCCCGCCCCGACCAGTCGTACGCGGCCCACTCCTCCGCCGCCACCTTCACCTGCTGAGCGACATACGACACCGCTGGCACCGGGATCTCCCCAGCATCCTCCGGGAACCGGGCCTCCACCTCGAAGAACTTCAGCAACAGCGCGAACCCCAACCGGTTCGCCCCCGACTTGTCCGCAGCCGCTCCTGGTCCTCCTCCAGCAGCGTCCAGACCTCGATCAGGTCCTCCGGCTCCCACTCCTGCCGCACCCCGCGCTCCCTCCGGTCGTCATGACCGGACCAACCTCGCCGAGCACGGCCCCCGATGAGCACAGAAGATCAAAAGCCCTGACAAGCACACCCCAGATCCGCTACAGAGAGCTACTTGTCACTTCGCCGTAGCTTCGGGAGGACAGGGCCGTGACCGCCGTCGCGCCGGCGACGCTGTCGGCTGCCGTCCGTCCAGAGGGCGGCCGCGTCCGCACCGGCCGCACCCGCCACCCCTCGCCCACTCCGTCACCGTCCGGCCATCCGGACGTCCGCGACCTGACCCCGGCCGTCGCCGCCCCACTCGACGCGGCCGTGCGGAAGGTCGTGCGCGAGGCGGACGTACCCGGCGTGACCGTCGGCGTCTGGACACCGCGCCGGCCGCACCCCAGGGCAGTTGCTCGCCCACTCCTTCAGGCACCCGCTGATGTTCCAGCCCGGGGAGAAGTTCTCCTGCTCCGGGAGCACGTCCTCGCTCCGGCGGGCCCGGGCGGCCGGCGTGATCACCTCCGACCTGGACGACCTCGGCACCTGGGCCCGCGCCGTGGCCACCGGGACCTTCCCCGACGGCACGGACATGGTCGGCCCGGCGGTCCAGAAGCAGCGGCTGACGACCCGGCCGTCGGGGATCGCGGGCGCCGGGTACGGGCTCGGCATCTTCGACGTCCAGGGCTTGATCGGGCACAACGGCTCGCTGCCCGGCTACGAGAGCCTGACCGCCCGTCTGCCGTCGGCGCGCACGACCGCGGTGGTACTGCTGAACACCGGCATCAGCCACCGGGGCCGTCGAGCCCAGCACCCTGTTCGGCCGGGCGATCACCCGGATCATCTCGCCGACCACGCCTTCGACCTGCCGGCGCGGCCGCCGCCACCCGCTGACGGCACAGACCGGACGGATCCCCAACTCGCCTCCCGTGCACGGCATTTCCGACAGTTGACACAGAAGCGAAGACTCGTCGAGCAGATTCGAAGCGATGTGGCGATTCACCGTGCGGGGCCGGTCGATGACGGTGTGTACTGTGCTGCGAGCGCCACACGGGAGGGCCCTGGACTCCCCGTGCCCACTGCTGCCCTACCCCCTGGAAACCGATTCCATGATCGAATTGCCGGAACTGGTGGCCGGTGGTCTCGCCGCCGGAACGCTCTCCGCGCTAGCCCTCGGCGGCGGCCTGCTGCGGGCCCGGCGCCAGAGGGCGGCACTGCGCGCCGAGGTGACGGAGTTGCGCACCCGGCTGAGGGGCGCCGAGGGCACGTTCGTCTCCGAGGTCGAGCACCTGGCCACCCGCCGGATGCCCGCGGCGGCCGCGCAGCTCACGCATCCGCACCTCAAGGTGCCCGGTCCCGCGGGGCAGCAGACGCCCGGGACCCCCACGGGGATCGCGCTGGAGTACGTACTCACCGCGCTGCGCGAGGAGTTGACCGCACAGCGCGCCCGGATCGACGCGGCCGCGCAGGCCGGTCTGCGCGGCGCCACCCGGGAGATCCAGGCCGCCCTGTACCGCCTGCAGGACGCCCTGCGCGGACTCCAGCAGCGCTACGACGAACCGGAGTTGGCGCAGACGCTGTTCGCCCTGGACCACGAGAACGAGCAGTCCCTGCGGCGGGCGCAGGTGGCCGCGGTGGTCTGCGGGGCCTGGGTGGGGCTGGCCCGCGAGGAGTCCCACGTGGTGGACGCCGTGACCGGCGGCCAGGCCCGGCTCGCCGGCTACCACCGGGTCACGGTCCACAACCATCTGGAGCCGGGCACCGCCCTGGTGTCCCACGCGGTCGAGCCGGTCGCCGTCATCGTCGCCGAACTCCTCGACAACGCGTTGCGGCACTCGGCGCCGGACACCGACGTCGTGGTCAATCTGGAGCACGTCCACCACGGGGTGTGCGTGACCGTCGACGACGCGGGCCTCGGCATGACGCAGGACGAACGGGCCAGGGCCCAGCGGCTGGTGGCGGGCAGCGACCCGATCCTGCTGACCGACCTCGGCGATCCGCCCCGCATGGGTCTGGCCGCGGTCGGCCGGCTCACCCGCCAGTTCGACCTGAGCGTCGACGTCTCCTCCCCCTCGCCGTACGGCGGGGTGCGCGCGGTGCTGCGAATCGACACCCACCTGCTCGGCCGGATCGACCCGGACCTGCGGCCGCCGTCCGCCAGTGCGCCCCGCTCGACGCGCGAGCGCGCGGCGCTACGCCCGGAGCCGGGCCGCGAGCCGGCGCACGAACCGGCCGGACACGAGACGCCGGCGGCCGAGCCCCAGGCCCCCGCGGTGCCTGCCCCGGCTGTTCCCGCCCCCGCCGCTCCGGTGCCCGCCACGGCCGGCACCGGCACCGAGCACGAGCGCGCCCCCGGCCACCAGGAACCGGGTGACCCGGGCGGCCTCCCGCAGCGGCGGCGTCGTACCCGTCCCGAGGACCCCGACACCCCCGGCACACCCCGGCAGCAGCCGGCCGCGCGGCGGCCCGAGGAGGCGGCCGCCGCGCTCGCCGCCCTGCAGTACGGCACCGCGGCGGCGCGGACCCCCAAGCGGGCCGACCCGCCCGATCCCCAACGGACCGACGACGAAGGAGGAGCGGCCAGATGAGCAGCCGCGATGCGGGCGAGACGGCATGGGTGCTGGATCCGGTCCTGCAGATACCGCATGTCCTGGCCGCCGTCCTGCTCACCCGGGACGGCCTCGCGACGGGGTACACCGACGCCCTGTCCCAGGCGACCGCCGAGCGGGTGGCCGCGATCACCAGTACCGTGCAGGGCGCCTGCCGGGCCGCGGCCGCCGAGTTCGCCGACCGGGACCGGGCGGAGGTCCGGCAGGTGGTCATCGAGTCGGACCACGGATACGTGCTGATCGTGCCGACCGACCACGGCACCTGTGTGGCGGCCTACGGCGACCCGGAGGTACGGCTGGACCTGCTGGCGCACCGGGTGCACTCGCAGGTGGCACGGCTGGGCGAGAAGGCGATGGCGGCGGCGCCCAGAGGCTCCGACGGCGGCGCGCCGGCATGACCGGCCGCCGTGGCGGCCGTCCCCTGGTCCCCGCGTATCTGTCGACCGGCGGGGTGGCCCGGCCCAGCCGTCCGCATCTGGAACGGCTGACGGTGCTCACCCGCGACGGGGCACCCCCGCCCGCCGGTCTGCCCGCGGCCGAACAGGCCCTGCTGGAGCTGCTGGCCGGTGGCGCGCTGACGCTGGTGGAGTCGGCGGCGCTGCTGCGGCTGCCGGTGTCCGCCGTCCGGGTGCTGGCCGCCGACCTGGTCGACCGGGACCTGGTCCAGGCCCGCGCGCCGATCCCGGCCGCCGAACGGTTCGATCCCGACCTGCTGAAGAGAGTGGCCGATGGCCTCCGCGCCCTCAAGCACCGGTGAACTGCCCCGCACGGGCGGCCCCCATCTCCCCGACACCGCCCGCGACCTGGTGAAGATCCTGGTCACCGGCCCGTTCGGGGTGGGCAAGACGACCCTGATCGACTCGGTGTCGGAGATCCGTCCGCTGCACACCGAGGAGCGCCTCACCGAGGCCTCCGTCCATGTCGACGAGCTCGACGGGGTGCGGGACAAGGAGACGACGACCGTCGCGATCGACTTCGGGCGGATCAGCCTGGCCGGAGGCATCGTGCTCTATCTGTTCGGGACGCCGGGACAGCAGCGGTTCCGGACGCTGTGGGACGACGTCTCCTACGGCGCGCTGGGCGCCCTGGTGCTGGTCGACAGCAGGCGGATCGACGCCTCCTTCGACGTGCTGGGTCTGGTGGAGGAGACGGGCCTGCCGTACGCGGTCGCCTTCAACGCGTTCCCCGACGCGCCGAGCCACTACACGGGCGAACAAGTGCGCGCCGCCCTGGACCTGGAGCCGGGCACCCCGATGGTGCGGTGCGACGCGCGGGACCCGCACTCCTCGGTCGACGCGCTGCTCGCCCTCGTACAGCATCTGATCGACGACCGGCCGGCGGAGGCCCGATGACCGTGCAGCACTCCTTCACCGTCTCCGGACCGGTGCGCCTGTGGGAGGACGGCTTCGCCCGGAACCCGCACGGCTACTACGCGGCGCTGCGCGCCCAGGGCCCGGTCGGCTGGGCGGAACTCGCCCCGGGCACGCCCGCGTACGTGATCACCGAACGGCGCGCCGCCCTCGACGTGCTGCGGGACGTGGAGGCCTTCTCGCACGACCCGCGGGACTGGGAGGCCACCGTCCCCGAGGACTCCCCGCTGCTCGGCATGATGCGCTGGCGGCCCAACGCGCTGTTCTCGGACGCCGACGCCCACATCCGCTACCGCGCCAGTCTCATCGACGTGTTCGACCTGATCGAGCCGCACGATCTGCGCGCGTTGGTGCACCGGGCGGTACGGCTGCTGGTGGACCGTTTCGGGCCGCGCGGCGAGGCGGATCTGGTCGCCGACTTCACCCGTCCGCTGATGGCGCTGGTGTTCAACAACCTGTTCGGGCTGCCGGACAGCCAGGGCGACCGGCTCAGCGAGGGCCTGCTGAAGATGATGGAGGGCGGCGCGCAGGCCGCCGAGGGCGAGGCCGAGTTCGCCGACTACGTGCTGCGGCTGGTCGCCGCCAAGGTCGCCGAGCGCGGCGAGGACCTGCCGAGCATGCTCCTGGACCATCCGGCCGGGCTGTCCCCGGAGGAGGTCACCTGGCAGGTCTTCCTCACCCTCGGCGCGGGGTACGAGCCGACCACGAACCTGGTGTCCAACGCGCTGTCCCGGATCCTCGGCAACTCCCTCTACTACTCGACGCTGACCAGCGGTGCCCGTCCGGTCATGGACGCGGTGATCGAGGTACTGCACCACGAGACCCCGCTGGCCAACTACGGCATCTACTACGCCCGGCGGCCCGTCGCCTTCCACGGGGCGTGGGTCAGGCCGGCGGTCCCGGTGGTCGTCTCCTTCGGTGCCGTGGGGCTGTTCGCCGAACGGGAGGTCACCGACGGGCGGCGGGCCGGGGACGCCTCACACCTGTCGTGGGGTGCGGGCCCGCACGCCTGCCCGGTGCGCCACCACGCGCTGCTCATCGCGACCGAGGCGATCGAGCGGCTCACCCTGTGGCTGCCCGACCTCGACCCGGTCCTGCCCCGCGAGAGGCTCAGCTGGCGGCCCGGCCCGTTCCACCGCTCGCTGACATCCCTGCCCGTCCGGTTCAGCCCCCGCGCCCACGACCAGCCTGGAGAGTCGTCGTGACCGTCACCGACCGCATCGCTCTCGACCCGTTCGGTTCCGACATCCCGGCGGAGAGCGCGCGGTTGCGCGCCCTCGGTCCCCTCGTACCTGTCGAACTGCCCGGCGGCATACCGGCCTGGGCCCCCACCGGCTACGACGTCCTCAGGGAACTGATCCTCGACCCCCGGGTCAGCAAGGATCCGCGCAGGCACTGGCGGTTGTGGCCGCAGATCGGCGAACACCCGTCCTGGGGCTGGGTGCTCGGCTGGATCGGCGTGGTCAACATGCTCTCCGCCTACGGTCCCGACCACACCCGGCTGCGCAAGCTGGTGGCGCCGAGCTTCACGCACCGGCGCACCGAGGCGATGCTGCCGCGCGTCACGGCCATCGCCGGAGAGCTGCTCGACGCGGTGGCGGCGGCCGGGGCCGACGGCTCGGCGGTGGATCTGCGGGCCGGGCTGGCGCATCCGCTTCCGATGCGCATGATCTGCGAACTCTTCGGTGTGCCCGACGAGTTGCGGGACGGCACCGGTGAGCTGATCGCGGCCATCATGGACACCTCCGATCCGACCCCGGAGCACGCGGCGTTCGTGCAGGAGCGGATCGGCACGGTCCTCGGCGGGCTGATCGCGTACAAGGCCACCCGTCCCGGCGACGACATGACCACGGAGCTGATCCGGGTCCGCGACGAGGACGGCGACCGGCTCGGCGACGAGGAACTGCTGTACACCCTGCTGCTGGTGATCGGCGCCGGTTTCGAGACCACCGTCAACCTGATCGGCAACGCGGTGGTGGCGCTGCTGACCAGTCCGGTACAGCTGGCGGCGGTACGCGCCGGGACGGTCGGCTGGGACGCGGTGATCGACGAGACGCTGCGGGTGCATCCGTCGATCGCCGCGCTGCCGCTGAGGTTCGCGGTGACCGACCTGAAGGTGGCCGACGTCACCGTTCCGGCCGGGGACGCGATCATCACGACGTACGCGGCGGCGGGCCTGGATCCGGAGCACTACGGGGCGGACGCGGACGTGTTCGACGCGGCCCGCGGGGCCGACGACCATCTCTCGTTCGGACTCGGGGTGCACCGCTGCATCGGCGCGCCGCTGGCCCGTGCGGAGGCGCTCGCCGCGCTGCCCGCCCTGTTCGACCGCTTCCCTGGACTGCGGCTGGCCATCGGCGCACAGGAGCTGCGGCAGGTCCCGTCGTTCATCGCCTTCGGCTGGCAGGAGATCCCGGTGCGACTGGGACGTTGAGTCCGGAGGCCCGTCGGGGGTCGCGGGGGCTGCGACCGGTCCCCCGTTCCGGTCGTGCCCCCGCGGGAGGTGAACTTACGTGCGGATCCGGCCGTTGGGTATCGCGTCGATGCCCGCTCGGGCGACCGGAGGGCTCACCCGTGCACAGGCGAGTCCGGTTGGCCCGGATTCGCCCGGGGCAGGGTGGGGGCGGTGAGGTCTCCGAGGGCGAGGTGGGCCAGGACGACCTCGTACAGGTCGGCGCCAGCGGCCAGCAGCTGGCGTTCCAGAACGGGTTCGGCGCCGCGTACGTGTTCACGGACGGTCTGTGCGTGCACCCCCAGGTCCTGGGCCGCGCGTTCGGCGTTGCCGCCGGCGGCGATCCAGGCCCGCAGGGTACCGCGCAGATCACGGCCGTCCCGGGTCAGCCGGTCCAGCAGATCGTGCGCCCACGCGCGCAGCCCGGGACCGGCCAGCAGATCCCCGAGCCGTGCGCCGGGCGCCTCGGGTGCCGTGGCGCGGAGGTCCTCCGTCCAGGCCGCCTGCGTGTTCAGGGCCAGATGGGCGGTGGCGCGCACGGCCAGGTCGGAGAAGTCGGCGTCCAGCAGGGCCTCGACGCGGTCCATGCGGGCGCGGACGGTGTTGCGGCTGACGCCGAGGACCTTGGCCGCGCTGACGGCGGTGAACTCCAGTCCCAGGCGGGTGGTGGCGAGGAGCTCCGCGCGGGTGTGGTGGGGCAGGGTGTCCAGCGGCCGGAGCACGGCGGCGGACCAGGCGTGCAGAGCGGCCGGGTCCATCAGCCGTTCCGGGTGGGTGCGTTCGGCGTAGACGGCGGCCTGGTCGGAGCGGAAGTGGGCGACGGCGAGGGCGCTGACGGCCTGGCCGTAGGCGGTGGCGGTGCGGGCGAGGCTCTGCCGGACACTGCCGCCGAGGAACGTGCCGGGGCGGCCGTCCACCAGCGAGCGCAGCCACTGCCCGGCCCTGGGAGCGGGGCTGACGACGATGACATGGCCGTCGACCGCGGGACAGCGCACGACCAGGGCCTGGCCGCGGGTGATGTCCAGGCAGTCCTCGGCGAGCCCGTCGCGTTCGGCCGGGTGGCCCTCGACGACGTACACGCAGGCGCTGTCGGTGTCGAGGAGGCCGGGCCACAGTCCGGCGGCGACCCGGCGGGCGGAGACGGTGTCCTCGACCATCAGCAGTTGCAGGATGGCCAGGCGCAGGTCGGCGGTGGCCTGCCGGAGCCGCCGCCCGGCGGCCGTCGACTCGCGCTCGCCCAGCAGGAGTTCGAGGACGCCGGCGGTGTGGGTGACGATCTCGGCGGCCCGCCGGTCGAAGGGGGTGGCACGGGCCACGGCGAGCAGCGAGGCGGCCCCCGCACGCGGGTCGGGGGCGTGCACGGAGACCAGGCGCAGGTGCCGGTCGCCGTCCTCGACGGCGGCGGCGGAGATCCGGCCGGCGACCACCTCGGCGACCAGGCCGTCGTCGAGGGGCAGCGGCTCCCCGGCGAGCACGGTGCCGTCGGCGTCCTGGAGACAGACCGTGGCCCGCACCGCACGGGCCAGCCAGGTGACCACCCGGCGCGGGTCGCGGGCACCGGGGCGCAGGTGGTCGAGGAGCTGTGCGGCCCAGACGTCGGTCAAGGATGTCGGGGGGTACGGGCCTTCGTCTGCCCGGCCAGCCATCTCGCCCTGCTCCTCGTCCGTAGCGTCGACCTCGGTCTACGGACGCTACCCGATGAACCTGGGCAGGTCCCGACCGCCCGGTACACCTTCGCCGGCGGCCCTCGGGGGAAGGGCCGCCGGCGAAGAACGCCTCACCCGGAGCCGGGGGGATGGCTCTCGGGCGGCTGAGTACGCTGGTTCCCCGGATTCCGGCAGGCATGCACACGAGTTTTCCGCGGCCTCGCCCCGGCTCCTTCCCAGACCCCGCCGTACGCCCGGACACGACCGGAGGCAGGCCTGGCCGAGTCCGCCGCACAGTGCCCGGCGGAACTCTCCCGAACCGCCCACGACATGAGGGAAAGCGCGGTCACCCCCACGCGGCGTGGCCGACGCCGGTATCGGTGCCCGGCGGCTGTTCCGCCGCCTGGAAGCGGGGGGTCTTCGGGGTCGCGGCCGGTCCCGGGGCCGCGCGTCACCCGCTCGGGCTGCGCATATCCCCCTCGCGGCACCGGTTCGCCGCACCAGCGCACCGGGAGACGACAGCCGGCGACACGCCGGAGCCCGGACCCTCCGTCGAGCCCGCGGAGCCGTCCGGGCCCGGACGGCATAAGCTCGGCGGATGGCCAAGTACTTCGACGTGCACCCCGACAACCCGCAGCCGCGCAGCATCTCCCAGATCGCCGACGCGGTGCGTTCGGGGTCGCTCATCGCCTACCCGACCGACTCCTGCTACGCCCTGGGCTGCCAGCTCGGCAGCCGGGACGGCATCGACCGGATCCGCTCCATCCGGCACCTGGACGACCGGCACCACTTCACCCTGATGTGCCGGGACTTCGCCCAGCTCGGCCAGTTCGTGCGGGTCGACAACGACGTGTTCCGGGCCGTGAAGGCGTCGACCCCCGGCAGCTACACCTTCATCCTCCCGGCGACCCGTGAGGTGCCGCGCAAACTGCTGCACCCGAAGAAGAAGACGGTCGGGGTGCGCATCCCCGACCACGTGGTCACCCAGGCGCTGCTCGCGGAGCTGGGCGAGCCACTGCTGTCCAGCACCCTGCTGCTGCCGGACGAGAAGGAGCCGCTGACCCAGGGCTGGGAGATCAAGGACCGCCTGGACCACCAGGTGGACGCGGTGGTCGACTCCGGGGATTGCGGCACCGAGCCGACCACGGTCATCGACTTCTCCGACGGCGAGGCGGTGATCGTCCGCCAGGGCGCGGGAGACATCTCGCGCTTCGAGTGACGACGGGGTCCCCGGGCCGCGGTCCTCTCCCCTTCGCGTGCCACGATGATCGTGACATGCCGCGCCGGGCCTCCCCCGACCCGACGCCGACTCCACAGAGAGGCACTGCGCCATGACCGTCGTACAGGGAACCGACGTGGACATCACCACCGAGGACGGCGTCGCCGACGCCTACCTGGCCCACCCCGCCGACGGCCTGCCCCACCCGGGCGTGCTCTTCTACCAGGACGCCTACGGCATCCGCCCGCACCTGAAGTCGATGGCGGACCGGCTCGCCGGCGCGGGCTACACGGTGCTGCTGCCGAACGTCTTCTACCGCAGTGGCCGCACCCCGGTCGTCGACCTCCCCGAGTTCATCGACCCCGCGCAGGACCCGACGATCTGGCAGCGGATCATGCCGGTCATGTCGTCGCTGACGTCCGAGCTCAGCGACCGTGACTCGGCCGCCTACCTGGACTGGATGGCCGAGAGCCCGCTGGTGGCCGACGGTCCGGTGGCGATCACCGGCTACTGCATGGGTGCCCGGCTGGCCGTGCGGACCGCCGCCGCGTTCCCGGACCGGGTGGCGGCCGCGGGCGGCTTCCACGGCGGCCGGCTGGTCACCGAGGACGCGGACAGCCCCCACCTGCTGGCGAACCGGGTCACGGCGGAGCTGTACTTCGGCTTCGCGGACCAGGACCAGTCGATGACCGCGGAGCAGATCCGCACCTTCGAGGCGGCGCTCACGGCCGCCGGGGTGCGCAACACCTGCGAGGTCTACCCGGGCGCCGAGCACGGTTACACCCAGGCCGACACCCCCGCGTACTCCGCCGAGGCCGCCGAGCGGCACTGGGACGCGCTGCTCGGTCTGCTGAAGCGCACCTTCTGATCCGAGCGCGTCCCGGAATCCGGGGGCCCGTCATCCGGCGGGCCCCCGGATTCCGTCCCCACTCATTGACATGCACCCGCCCCACCGGCACCCTGAGAGCGCTCTCAGACTGGTACGGACCAATGCCCGTACGACCCCGACCCCACACGGAGGTGGAGAGTGCGCACAGGACTCGCACGCCGGACGCTGCCCCTGGCGGCCGCCGCGGCGCTGATCTGCGGGGCGCTCACCCTGGGCACCCCGCAATCGGCCGGCGCGGCGGTGCCGGACACCATCCCCCTGAAGATCACCAACAACTCCGGCCGCGGCGACCAGGTGTACGTCTACGACCTCGGCACCCAGCTCTCCACCGGCCGGCAGGGCTGGGCCGACGCGAACGGCACCTTCCACGCCTGGCCGGCCGGCGGAAACCCGCCGGCGCCCGCGCCGGACGCCTCGATCACGGGGCCGGCGGCCGGACAGTCGAAGACCATCCGGATCCCGAAGTTCTCCGGCCGGATCTACTTCTCCTACGGCCAGAAGCTCGACTTCAGGCTGACCACCGGTGGCCTGGTCCAGCCCGCCGTGCAGAATCCGAGCGACCCCAACCGCAACATCCTCTTCAACTGGTCCGAGTACACGCTCAACGACGCGGGCCTGTGGATCAACAGCACCCAGGTGGACATGTTCTCGGCGCCGTACGCGGTCGGGGTGCAGCGCTCCGACGGCACCGTGAGCACCACGGGGCACCTCAGGCCGGGCGGCTACAACGGCTTCTTCAACGCGCTGCGCGGACAGTCGGGCGGCTGGGCGAACCTGGTGCAGACCCGGTCCGACGGCACCGTGCTCCGCGCGCTCTCGCCCCTGTACGGCGTGGAGACCGGGGCGCTGCCGGCGAGCGTCCTGAACGACTACGTCAACCGGGTCTGGACGAAGTACGCGACGACGGCGCTGACCGTCACCCCGTTCACCGACCAGCCGAACACCAGGTACTTCGGCCGGGTCTCGGGCAACGTCATGAACTTCACCAACTCCGCCGGGGCGGTGGTGACCAGCTTCCAGAAGCCCGACGCGGGAAGCGTCTTCGGCTGCCACAACCTGCTCGACGCGCCCAACGACCAGGTGCGCGGCCCGATCTCACGCACCCTGTGCGCGGGCTTCAACCGGTCCACGCTGCTCACCAGCGCGAACCAGCCGGACACCAACCCGGCGGACTTCTACAAGGACGCGGTGACCAACCAGTACGCGCGCGCCGTCCACGCCCAGATGGCCGACGGCAAGGCGTACGCCTTCGCCTTCGACGACGTCGGCAACCAGGAGTCACTGGTCAACGACGGCAGTCCGCAGCAGGCGTACCTCACGATGGACCCGCTGAGCTGACACGCGCGAGCGGCCCGTACCCGGATGCCGGGTACGGGCCGCTCAACCGGTGCTGTCTCGGCCGGTGGTGTCTCAGCCGGTCGTGACGGCGGTGTCGTCGACGACGAAGCTGGTCTGCAGCGAGGAGTCCTCGACGCCGCTGAACTTCAGCGTCACGGTGCTGCCCGCGTAGGACCCGAGGCTGAAGGACTTCTGCACGTACCCGGTGGCCTTGTTGAGGTTGGAGTAGGTGGCCAGGGTGGTCGAACCGGCGGTGACCGTCAGCTTGTCGTAGGCGGTGCTGCTGGTGGTCTCGGCGGTGTCGATGTGCAGGTAGAAGGTGAACGTGGTGTTGGTGCAGCCGCTCGGGATCGTCACCGACTGGGACAGCGTGTCGGTGTGGGTGGATCCGTAGCCGTCCAGCCACGCCTTGTACGAGCCCGCGTGCGCCGCCTGGCCGGTGTCGTTGGTGATGACCCCGCTGGTGGCGGTCCAGGTGGTGTTGCCGGACTCGAAGCCCGCGTTGCCGAGGAGCTGCGTGGCGGTGCAGGTGCCGCCGCCGCCGGAACTGACGGTCCAGGCGAAGGAGGCGGTGCCGGTGGCGCCGGTGGAGTCGGTCACCGTGACGGTCGTGCTGTAGGTGCCCGCAGTCGTCGGGGTGCCGGTGATGGCGCCGGTGGAGCTGTTGATGGACAGGCCGGTGGGCAGTCCGCTCGCCGCGTAGGTCAGCGAGCCGCTGTTGGTGCTGCTCGCCGAGACCTGGAGGCTGACCGCGGTGCCCACGGTCGAGGACTGGCTGCCCGGGTTGGTGACCGTCACCCCCGAGGTCGGCGGAGTGACGTGGCTGCCGACGTTGATGCCCGCGAAGGCGTTGGCCACGCCCGCGTACTGGGCGGAGCTCGCGCCGTACAGGGCCGTCGCGGCGTTGAGCGCGGCGGTCCGGGCGGCCGCGTAGTTCGTGCTGGACGTCATGTACGTCGTCAGCGCCTTGTACCAGATCTGCAGGGCCGCGGCCCGGCCGATACCGGCGACGGCGACGCCGTCGGAGGTCGTGCTGGTGTAGGTGACGCCGTTGATGGTCTTGGTGCCGCTGCCCTCGGAGAGCAGGTAGAACATGTGGTTCGCGGGGCCGGAGGAGTAGTGCACGTCGAGGTTGCCGACGCCGGAGTACCAGCTGTCCGCGGAGCCGCCGTCCTTGCTCGGCTTGTCCATGTAGCGCAGCGGCGTGCCGTCGCCGTTGATGTTGATCTTCTCGCCGATGAGGTAGTCGCCGACGTCGGAGGAGTTGTTGGCGTAGAACTCCACCCCGGTGCCGAAGATGTCGGAGGTCGCCTCGTTCAACCCACCGGACTCACCGCTGTAGTTGAGGCCCGCGGTGTTGGAGGTGACGCCGTGGCTCATCTCGTGCCCGGCCACGTCCAGCGAGGTGAGGGCGTGGGTGTTGCCCAAGCCGTCGCCGTAGGTCATGCAGAAGCAGGAGTCGTCCCAGAACGCGTTGACGTAGCCGCTGCTGTAGTGGACCCGGGAGTAGGCCGCGACACCGTCGTTCTTGATGCCGCTGCGGCCGAAGGTGTTCTTGTAGAAGTCCCAGGTCTCCTGGGCGCCGTAGGCCGCGTCGGCGCCGGCGGTCTGGGTGTTGGAGCCGGCTCCGGTGCCCCAGACGTCGTCGGCGTCGGTCATCAGGGTGCCGGTGCCCGACGTGCCGTTGTTGAGGCTGTACGTCTTGTGGCCGCCGCGGGTGGTGTCGTACAGCTGGTACGTCGAACCCGACAGGGTCGTGTTCAGCGTCACCGTGCCGCTGTACTGGGTGTTGCCGGTACCGGACTTGACCGCCTGGTAGCGGTACAGCTCCTTTCCGGTGGTGGCGTCCGTGATGACGTGCAGCTGGCTCGGGGTGCCGTCGTCCTGGAAGCCGCCGACCACGGTCTCCCAGGCCAGCTTCGGCGTGCCGTTGCCGGCCCAGATCACCTTGCCGGCGCTGTCGGCGGCGGGCTTCTCGGCGGCCAGGGACTTGGCGGTCTTGAGCGCCGAGGCCTGGGCGGCGGACTTGGCGACGGCCGCGGTGGTGGAGGCGACCTTGATGGTCCGCTTGTTGTTGAAGGTGGTGCTGACCGTGCCCGCCGCCAGGGAGGCCGGCGGGGTGTGCACGATCAGGTCGCCGCCGAGGACCGGGAGTCCCGCGTAGGTGCGCTCGTAGCGCGTGTGCAGGGTGCCGTCGTTGTCCTTGACGACGTCCTTGACGACCAGCTTCTCCTGGGCGCCGAGGCCAATCTGCCGGGCGGTCGCGGCGGTCTGCTGCTGGGCGCTCTTGACCAGCGCGGTGTGCTGGGCGGGGCTGAGTTCGGCCTCCAGGCCACCGGTGCGCACGGGGCCGGGGTGGGGGGCGGCGGGCTTGGCGTTCGCCGGGACCGACTGGATGCCGACGGCGAACAACGCCACGGTGGAGACCAGTGCGGCTCCGACCGTGGCGCGTCTGTGGGGAAGACGTCTCACTCGTACTCCTCCTGCTGCGGCCGCCGGGACGCGGCCGGTGACAGACCGGGCAGACGGGGATGTGCTGTCCGGGACGAGCTGAGCTGTGCGGGGACCGGGATCGGGCGGACCGGGATACGGGTCCGTGATCCGTGGACACGCCGTGGAGAAAGCGTGCGCAGCGAGGATTCCAGCCTTGACCCGCGCATGTCATTCAAGTGGAGGTATTCGAGGGTTTTCCCTATGCCGGACGGGTCGGCGGAGGCGCGCCCCCGGCCGCAACTCCCGCCCCCCACGACGGACCAGGCCGGCCGCTCGCCCGCCGGGCCCCCGGACGCGGGCCGGCACTCTTCGCGCGCGATGTGTCGCGCCAGGTGACGGTGGCAGGTCCGGCGGTCAGCCCGAGCCGTCGCCGATCGGGCGATTTATCCTGTTTACTCCGAACTGCGGCCCGGTCCGGGCGCCGGCAGCTCCCACCCTCGCGGAAAGGGCGCATCCATGCGGGTCTTCATCGTCGGCACAGGCAACATGGCGGGCGGTATCGCCACCCGCGCGCTGGCGGGCGGGCACACGGTCCGGCTGGTCGGCACCGATCCGGCGAAGGCCGCCACCCTCGCCGACGCCCTGGGCGCGCGCATGGCGGACGCCGACGTGGCACCCGCCGTGCCGGACGCGGTCGGTTCGGCGGACATGGTGGTGCTGGCCGTGCCGTTCGACGTCGCCAAGCAGGTGGTGGTCGAGTACGGGGACCACCTCGCCGGGAAGACGGTCGTCGACATCTCCAACCCGGTGGACTTCGCCACCTTCGACTCGCTCACCGTGCCCCCGGACAGCTCCGGCGCCCAGCAGATCGCGGCCGCGGCCGCGCCGGGCACCCGGGTGGTGAAGGCCTTCAACACCACGTTCGCGGGCGCACTGGTCGCGGGCGAGGTCGGCGGGCTGCCGCTGGACGTGTTCATCGCGGGCGACGACGCGGCGGCCCGCGACCAGGTCGCCGACCTGGTCTCCTCCGGCGGGCTCAACCCGGTGGTCGTCGGCGGGCTCCGGCACGCCCGCGAACTGGAGGGCATCCAGTTGCTGCACATGGCCCTGCAGAACCGCCCCGAGGGGCACGGCTGGATGAGCGCGATCAAGATCGTCGCCCCCTGAACCCCGGGCCCCGCCCGGTGGTGCACGAGGGGGGCCCGACGTCCTGGTGAATGCCGGGGCGCGCACCGCCGGAGCGAAGTACCTTCCCCCGCAACAGTAGCGACTCTGGGGGGAGTTGCCTCTATGCACGGCACGACGAGCGGGTTCCACCACCGCGCGGTCACTCCGGTGGCGGCCTGTCTGATGGCCTGTCTGGGCGGAGCGCTGGGGCTGCGCTGCACCGTCCGCCCGCTCCACGACGGCGGGCAGCCGTGGAAGCCTGGCCGGCTCGCGCCGGGGGCGGCCTCGATCGGCTGCGGCATCTGGACGATGCACTTCATCGCCATGATCGGCTTCCATGTCCAGGAGACCACGATCCACTACGACGCGGCCCTGACCCTGCTCAGTCTGGCGGTGGCGATCCGGGTGGCCGGCATCGGCGTCTTCGCGGGCGGCTACCTGGGCGCGACGGCCGCCACACTCTCGACCGCGGGTGTCATCACCGGTCTCGGCGTGGCCGCCATGCACTACCTGGGCATGGCGGCGCTCCGCCTTGACGGAACGATTCACTACGACCGGTTCACGGTCGCCCTCTCGGTGCTGATCGCGATCGCGGCGGCGACGGCCGCCCTGTGGGCCGCCGTGTCGGTCCGGGGCTTCCCGGCCGGCCTCGGCGCCAGCCTGGCGATGGGCCTGGCGGTGTCCGGCATGCACTTCACCGCCATGGCGGCGGTGAGTGTCGACGTGCATCCGGCGTCCGCCACCTCGTGGTCGGACGCGTCCCCCACCTCGCTGCTGCTCCCCGTGCTGCTGGGCCCGGCCGTCTTCCTGCTGCTGGCCGGGGTGGTGGTGATGTCCGATCCGCCGCTGGTGCTGGGCGAGGGCGACGGGAACCGGCAGGCGGCGCGCACGGCGGGGGCGCCGCGGCCGTCGCGGGAGGCCCGTTCACGGCCGCCGGCTCCGGGCCGCCCGGCACCCGGCGGCCCCGGCCGGTACGGCGCCCCACCCGTCCCGTGGGCCCGTACGGCGCCCCCCGAACCCCTACGACCGGTGACCGCGCCGCCGGACACCAACCCCTCCACCGTGCCCGCTCGTTGATCGTTGCTACGGTGCCCGCGTGTCTGACTCCTCACGCGATACCGCAGAAGGCGCCGGCTGGGGCGAGGCCGAACGCGGCGCCTACCGCCGGCTGATGCCGAGCCATGTCGAGAAGCTGTTCTGGTTCAACCCCAGAACCATGTGGGCCGCCCGCAACGGCGTGCTGGCGTCCTGGTTCGGCGACCCCACCGGCACCACCCGCGGCCGCTGGGTGGCGCAGCGGACGGCCGGCGGGGCAGCGGACGACAAGGTGGTCCGGCGTACCGAGGCCGACCGGTTCTCGTTCATGGTGATCGGTGACACCGGTGAGGGCGACGACTCCCAGTACGCGGTCGTGCCCGGCTTCCTGAAGGCGAGTCAGGACACCGACTTCGCGGTGATCGCGAGCGACGTGATCTATCCGGTCGGCGCCACCGACGACTACGGCACCAAGTTCTTCCGCCCGTACCAGGACTATCCCGCGCCGATTTACGCGATACCCGGCAACCACGACTGGTACGAGGGCCTCGGCGCGTTCATGCGGGTCTTCTGCGACGACGCCCCCGCCCTGCCGCCCGAGCCCAAGCCCCGTCCGCTCTCCCGCGCCTGGTGGCGCACCCTGCTGTGGCACCGGCCGAGCCCGGCGGACGAGCAACTCCTCGCACAGGCGAGGACGTTGCGGTCGGCGCCGGGCCAGGCGGCCGTACAGCCCGGCCCGTACTGGGCCATCGACGCCGGCCCGCTGCGGATCGTCGGCATCGACACCGGCCTGCTCGGCACGGTCGACGCCGAACAGGGCGCCTGGCTGCGCGAGGTGTCCCGGGGGCCGCGCCCGAAGATCCTGGTCACCGGCTCCCCGCTGTACGTGGACGGCGAGCACCATCCGTGCCCGATCGACGGCGGCGGCACGGTCGACGACATCGTCCGCGACCCGGCCCACCACTACGTGGCGGCGATCGGCGGCGACATCCACAACTACCAGCGCTACCCGGTCGACGTGGCCGGCCGCACCGTCCAGTACGTGGTCGCGGGCGGCGGCGGTGCCTTCATGCACGCCACCCACACCATCCCACGGGTCTCCGTGGCGGGCGTCACCGAGGACGACTTCCGCTGCTACCCGCTGCGCGGTGACTCCCTGGCCTTCTACAGCCGCCTGTACGGCCGCCGGCTGCGCATGCCCCGGTTCTTCACGCTCACCGCCGGGGAAGCGACGGCCGTGATCGCCGAACGCCTCGGCATCAAGCCCGGCCGCACGCCCGGCCCGGACACCCGGGTCACCCGCCGCACCCGGCTGGTGGCGAGCCTGCTGGGGGCCGGCGGCAACCCGGACCGCACCTCCCGGTTCCGGCTGCCGGTGAAGAAGATCTACACGCAGCTGTTCTCCCCGGGCTCGGCCACCTACACCCCGCCCTTCTTCAAGTGCTTCCTGCGCCTCGACGTGAGCCCGGAGACGGTACGGCTGCGCTGCTTCGCCGCGACCGGGAACCGCGCGCAGGAGCTGGAACCGCCGGTCGAGGACGAGATCGTCATCCCCCTGACCTGATCCGAAGCCGATCACACTCCCGCAACGTTCGGGTGCCACAATCGGGGCAGAACTGACGTACGACCGCTGGAGGACCCGTGCCGTCCACCCCCCGCCCGCTGCGCAGACTGGGCTTCTTGACCATCGGCCTGTTCGACGGGGCGGATCCGGGCAGGGGTCACGAGTCCACGCTGGAGATCATCGAGCTGGGCGAACGGCTCGGCTTCGACAGCGCGTGGGTGCGCCACCGGCACCTCCAGTACGGCATCTCGTCCCCGGTGGCCGTTCTGGCGGCGGCCACGCAGCGCACCAGCCGTATCGAACTGGGCACCGCGGTGATCCCGCTGGGCTGGGAGAACCCGCTGCGGCTCGCCGAGGACCTGGCGACCGTCGACATCCTGTCCGGAGGGCGCCTCAACCCCGGGGTGAGCGTGGGCCCGCCCATGCACTACGAGCGGGTCAGGGAAGCCCTCTACCCGGACACGGCGGACGCCGAGGACTTCGGCTACGAACGGGTGCGGCGGCTGCTGGACCTGGTGCGGGGCAAGCCGGCCACCGACTTCAGCGGGGTCGAGGGCTTCGAGGTGTTCTCCGACGTGGTCCAGCCGCACTCCGCCGGGCTCGGACGGCGGCTCTGGTACGGCGGCGGCAGCCTGAGCTCGGCGCGCTGGGCGGGCGAGCACGGCATGAACTTCCTGACCAGCAGTGTCGTACGGGCCGGGGACCCCGAGGACGCGAACGACTTCGCGGAGATCCAGCTGTCGCACATCCGCGAGTTCCGCGCCCATCACCCGGACGGCGAGGCCGCCCGGGTCTCGCAGGGCCTGGTCGTCATCCCTACCGACTCCGCCACGCCCGCGCAGCGCGCCAAGTACGAGGCGTACGCGGCCAAGCGCCTCCCCCGTACCAGGAGCCCACAGGGCCCGGCGCGGCTGCTGTTCGCACCGGACCTGGTGGGCACCTCGGCGGAGCTCGTCGAACGGCTGCACGCGCACGCCGGGTTCCGCGAGGTCGACGAGGTGGCCTTCGCGCTGCCGTTCACGTTCGAGCACGAGGACTACGTCCAGATCCTCACGGACATGGCGGCCCACCTGGGTCCGGCACTCGGCTGGCGACCGGGAACCGTCCTCTGAGTCACCAGCGGCCCGGCTCCGTGCCGGTCACCGGCTCCGACGGCTTGCCGTCCACCCCGACCGGCACCTCGCCGTGCAGCATCACCCGGTGCATGACCCTGGGGAGGCCGAGGTGGGCGTTGTCGCTCGGCGCGAGATGGATGGTGGCCCGGTTGTCCCAGAAGGCGACGCTGCCGGGCTCCCAGCGGAAGCGCACCGTGTATTCGGGCCGTACCGCCTGTTCGAGCAGCATCTCCAGGAGTGCCGCGCTCTCCGGGCGGGAGACGTCGGTGATCTGCTCGACGTAGTAGCCGTTGACGTACAGCACCCGCTCGCCGCTCTCCGGATGGACCCGCACCAGCGGATGCACCGAGGCCACCTGGTGGTCGAGGAGGTGGCGCAGATACGCGTCGTCACCGGGGCGGGGCTGGTAGCCGACGCCGAGGCGGTGCTCGGCGCGCAGGCCGTCGACGAAGGCACGCACGGGCGCGGAGAGCCCGGCGTAGGCGGCGGCCAGGTTGGCCCAGGTGGTGTCGCCGCCGTACGGCGGGACGGTCTCGGCGCGCAGGATGGTCGCGGCGGGCGGGTCGATGCGGGCGCCGTGGTCGCAGTGCCAGCCGCGCAGCAGGGTGTGCCGGCGGCGCTGGAGCCACTCCTCGTGCTCCATGCCGAACCGGCCGCCCAGTTCCAGCCGGTCGGCGGTGGTCTCCACCTCGGGGAAGCCGGCCGGTGAGGCGCTGCCCCGCCGCCCCGGCACGACCGGCTCGCCGAACCGCCGGGCGAAGGCGACATGGCCGGCGTGGTCCAGCCGCTGCTCGCGGAAGAAGACGACCTTCCAGCGCAGCACCGCCTCCCGGATCAGCGTGACCACGGCGTCGTCGAGCTCCGCACCCAGGTCGACGCCGGTGATCTCGGCTCCGATGTGCCCGGCGACGGGTCTCACCTCGGCTCCGGCGACCCCCTGTGCCCGTCGTGCCGTGCCCCGTTCCGTCGTCATGCGTACTCCGAGTGGTCGTCGGTACCCGTCCAGTGAAGATCGTGACAGCCCGGCGCGCACCGCGGAAGGGAGCACCCGGCCCGGGTTGATCATCGTCCGCCCGGTCCACGAGGCTGGGGGACGACACAGTCGAGGGAAGGCCACATCGTGATCAGCATTCCGGCGTACGAGCTCAACGACGGTACGACGATCCCCGCCACCGGCCTGGGCACCTGGCCGATGGACGACGCGCAGGCCGAGCAGGCGGTCCGTGACGGGCTGGAGCTGGGCTACCGGCTCGTGGACACGGCGGTGAACTACCGCAACGAGTCCGGGGTCGGCCGGGGTGTCGCGAGCAGCGGGGTGCCCCGTGAGGAGGTGCTGGTGACGACGAAGCTGCCGGGCCGCCACCACGGCTACGAGGAGACCCTCGCCTCCTTCGAGGAGTCCCGGCAGCGGCTGGGCCTGGAGTACGTGGACCTGTATCTGATCCACTGGCCCAACCCCCGGGTCGGCAAGTACGTCGACTCCTGGAAGGCGATGATCAAGCTGCGCGAGGAGGGGCTCGTCCGCTCGATCGGCGTCTCCAACTTCACCCAGGAGCACCTCACCCGGCTGGAGAGGGAGACCGGGGTGCTGCCCTCGGTGAACCAGGTGGAACTGCATCCGCTGTTCCCGCAGGACCAGCTGCGGGCCTTCCACGCGGAGAAGGGCGTCGTCACCGAGAGCTGGAGCCCGCTGGGCCGGGACGTGCGGCTCCTCGACGACCCGGCGGTCGTCGCCGTCGCCGGGGCGCTCGGGGTGACGCCCGCCCAGGCGGTGCTGCGCTGGCACGTCCAGCTCGGGGCCCTGCCCATTCCGAAGTCGGCGGACGCCGGGCGGCAGCGCGCCAACCTGGACCTGTTCGGTTTCGAACTGGACGCCGCCCAGATGGCGGCCGTCTCCGAGCGCTCCCACCGGCGGCTCGGCGGCGACCCGGACAGCCACGAGGAGTTCTAGCCCGGGCGGCCGCGGCTAATCCCCCTGCTCCTCCGCGTGCTCCTCGCCGTGCTCCTCCACGTGCTCCCCCACCTGCTCCTGGGGAGCCGCCCGCTCCGCGCCGCCGGCGGTCAGGCTCCCGAGAATGTCCAGCAGTTCGGCGCTGCGGCTGCCGGGCTCGGCGTGACAGACGACCAGGGTGAGTCCGTCGGTGCCGTCCATGGACAGTTTGCTGGACTGCAGGTCGAGGTCGCCGACCAGCGGATGGGTCAGGTGGTTCATCCGGCCGCGCCGGGGCCGTACCTCGTGCCGGGCCCACAGGGTGCGGAAGCGCTCACTGCGCAGCGAGAGGTCGCCGACCAGGTCCCGCAGCCTCGGGTCGTCGCTGTCCGGGCCCGCGTAGGCACGCAGCGCGGCCACACCCTCCTCGGTGAGGTCCTCCCAGTCACGGCGCAGCTCCCGCTCGGCCGGGTCGAGGAAGACGGCCCGCATCAGGTTGACCCCGGGCGTGTAGTTCGGCGACAGGGCGGTGCACAGCTCGTTCACCGCCAGGATGTCCGTGTAGCGGTTCTGGACGTAGGCGGGGTTGCGGGTCCAGCCGTTGATCAGCTGGAGGATGGTCCCGGGCACCTGCTCGGGCTGGTGCGGGTCCCGGGTGAGCCGGGCGTGCCGTACGTCGGCGGGGCGGTCCTGGGTCAGGGCGACGAGGTAGGTGGTGGCGTCCGGGTCCAGGCCCAGCACCCGGGCCAGGGCCTCCAGCACCTGGGCGGAGGGGTTGCGGTCGCGGCCCTGCTCCAGCCGCAGGTAGTAGTCGGAGCTGATGCCGGCGAGCAGCGCGACCTCCTCGCGGCGCAGCCCCGGCACCCTGCGCAGGCCGCCGCCGGGCAGCCCCACGTCCTCGGGCCGCACCAGCGCCCGGCGGGCACGCAGGAACTCACCGAGCGCGTTCGAACCGTCCACGCCCCCCACCCTACGGTCCGGCCGCCCGGTGTTCCTGGTCCTGCCACTCCCAGGAACGCCAGGGCTTAGCCACGTCCCTGGCGTCCGCCGCAGGGTGGACACCGAGGAGGGACACCGGACCCGACCGGTCTCCCCCGGCACCTTCGGAGAGGCACGACACATGACCGCACAGCTCGCCGGGACCCTGACCCCGGTGGACGGCCTGACCCTGACCCGCGTCGGCTACGGCGCCATGCAGCTGGCCGGCCCGCACGTCTTCGGCCCGCCGAGGGACCGTGCCCGGGCCGTCGCCGTGCTGCGGGCCGCGGTCGAGGCGGGCGTCACGCACATCGACACGGCCGACTTCTACGGTCCGGTGGTCGTCAACGAACTCATCAGGGAGGCCCTGCACCCCTACCCGCAGGACCTGCACATCGTGACCAAGGTGGGCGCCCGGCGTGACGCCGACGGCAACTGGGTCATGATGCGGCATCCCGAGGACCTGAAGGCGCAGGTGTACGACAACCTGCGGAACCTCGGGGTGGACACGCTGGACGTGGTCAATCTGCGGCTGGGCACGGCCGAGCGTCCCAACGAGGACCCGGTCGCCGACCAGTTCGGCGCGCTGGCCGAGCTGCGTGAGGCGGGCCTGATCCGGCATCTGGGGGTCAGCTCGGTCACGCCGCGGCAGCTGGCCGAGGCCCAGTCGATCGCGCCCGTGGTCACCGTGCAGAACCTGTACAACCTGGCCAACCGGCAGGACGACGCCCTGGTCGAACGGACCGCGGCCCAGAACATCGCCTTCGTGCCGTACTTCCCGCTGGGCGGCTTCAGCCCCTTCCAGTCGGACACGCTGGCCAAGGTCGCGGAGCGGCTCGGCGCCTCGGCACAGCAGGTCGCGCTGGCCTGGCTGCTCCAGCGGTCCCCGAACATCGCGCTGATCCCGGGCACCTCCTCGCCGGAGCACCTGCGGGAGAACATCGCGGCCGCCGCCCTGGTGCTCCCCGAGGACGCCATCACCGAACTGGACGGGATCGGGCAGCACGCCGCAGGCTGATCGGAGAGACGGGTCCGGGTACTCGCGGCGTGTCTCCGGAGAAGGGAGCCTCGATGGGTGGCGACGAGCGGCTGCGTACCTATCGTGACAGGCGTGGCTTCGGGCGGACCCGGGAGCCGTCCGGGCGGACCGGGCCGGACGGCGGGCGGCCCCGGTTCGTGGTGCAGATCCATGACGCGCGCCGGATGCACTTCGACTTCCGGTTGGAGGCCGACGGGGTCCTGAAGTCCTGGTCGGTACCGAAGGGCCCGTCGGCCGATCCCGGGGACAAGCGGCTGGCCGTGCCGACCGAGGACCATCCGCTGGAGTACGAGGACTTCGAGGGCGTGATCCCGAAGGGCCGGTACGGGGGCGGCACCGTGATCGTCTGGGACCACGGCTGGTACGAGCCGCTCAGCCACGACCGCGGGGGCCGGCCGGTCGGCTTCGCCCGGTCGCTGGAGCACGGGCACGCCACGTTCCGGCTGCACGGGGCGAAGCTGCACGGCGAGTACGCGCTGACCCGGTTCCGGGGCCACGACGGGGAGGACGCCTGGCTGCTGGTGAAGAAGGGAGCCGCACGCTCGGGCGGCCACGGCACGCCCGATCCCCGGCGGGCCCGCTCGGTGGCCTCGGGCCGTACCCTCGCCCAGGTCGCGGCGGACGCCGGCAGGGGCTGACCGAAGCTCGGCGCGCACGGCTCGGCCACCCGGGCCGGTGCCGGGTCCGGCCCGCGCGGTCAGTCCTCGACGGCCGGCAGCGGCCCTTCGGGCAGCGGCTGTTCGGCCCAGATGGTCTTGCCGCTGCCGGTCTGGCGGCTGCCCCAGCGCTCGGTGAGCTGGGCCACCAGGAGCAGGCCGCGGCCGCCCTCGTCGTACGCGTGCGCGCGCCGCAGATGCGGGGAGGTCGAACTGCCGTCGGACACCTCGCAGATGAGCGCGCGGTCGCGGATCAGGCGCAGCTGGATGGGCGGTTCGCCGTAGCGGATAGCGTTGGTGACGAGTTCGCTGACGACGAGTTCGGTGACGAATGCGGCCTCGTCCAGGCCCCAGGCGGTGAGGCGTTCGGTGGCCTCCTGCCGGAAGTGCGCGACCTCGGCGGGGTCGGGCGGGACGTCCCAGGTGGCGACCCGGTCGGCGCCCAGGGCGCGGGTGCGGACCAGCAGCAGGGCGACGTCGTCGGAGGGCTGTTCCGGCAGGACGGCCTTGAGCACGTTGTCGCTGAGGGCGTCCAGCGAGTCGGCAGGCGCGCTCAGCGCCCGGCACATCTCCTCGGTGACCCGGTCCACGTCCCGGTCCCGGTCCTCGACCAGGCCGTCCGTGTAGAGGGCGAGGACGGCGCCCTCGGGCAGGTCGAGTTCGGCCGCCTCGAAGGGCAGACCGCCGACGCCGAGCGGTGGTCCCGCTGTCATCGCGACCAGCGCGGCCTCGCCGCCGGGCAGCAGGACGGCGGGCGCCGGATGGCCCGCCGCAGCGAGGGAGAGACGGCGCGAGACGGGGTCGTAGACGGCGTACAGGCAGGTGGCGCCCAGTTCGGCGACCTCTTCGCCGCTGCCGCCGGCCGCGAGGTGGGTGACCAGGTCGTCGAGGTGGGTGAGGAGTTCGTCGGGGGGCAGGTCGACGTCCGCGAGGGTGCGTACGGCCGTACGCAGCCGGCCCATGGTGGCGGAGGAGCGGATGCCGTGGCCGACGACGTCGCCGACGACCAGGCCGACCCGGCTGCCGGAGAGCGGGATCACGTCGAACCAGTCGCCGCCGATGCCGGCCACCGATCCGCAGGGCAGATAGCGATGCGCCACCTCGACGGCGGCCTGCCCGGGCAGGCCGCTGGGCAGCAGGCTGTGCTGGAGGGCGAGGGCGGTGGAACGCTCGCGGGCGAAGCGGCGGGCGTTGTCGATGCAGACGGCGGCGCGGCTGCCGAGTTCCTCGGCGAACACCGTGTCGTCCATGGCGTAGTCGTCGGGGTGGCGCATGCGCACTCCCACGGCGACGCCGAGCAGCACGCCCCGGGCCCGCAGCGGTACGGCGATCATGGAGTGGACGCCCTGCCGGTGCGCACGGCCCTCGGGCGAACGGGCGTTGCGCTCCTGTACCCAGCGGCGGAACTCCGGCTCGCCGGCCTGGCTGACCACCGCGCGCCCCTCCCGCAGCGCGCGGGCCGGCGGTGACCACTCCAGGTGCACCTCCATCTCCCCCAGTCGCACGGCCGCCTCGGGGGTGCCCTCGTTCGCCGAGCCGTGGGCGACGCGCCGCAGCACGATGTCCCCCTGCGGGATGCCGGGCGGTTCCTCGGCGGAGAGCACCCAGTCGAGCAGGTCGACGCTGGCGAAGTCGGCGTAGCGCGGGACGATGAGTTCGACGACCTCCTCGGCGGTGCGCACCACGTCCAGGGTGGTGCCGATGGAGGTGGACGCCTCGTTGAGCAGGGCGAGCCGCAGCCGGGCCAGGTACTGCTCGGTGCTGTCGAAGGCGGCGAGGGCGACGGCGGTCAGCTCGCCGCCGTCGTCGCGCAGGGGCCACATCTCGATGCTCCAGGCGTGCTCCCGGCTCAGGGCCGGGGCGCCGGTGAAGCTCTCGTAGCGGGTGGGCCGGCCGGTCTCGACGACCTGTCGCAGATGGCTCAGGAAGCCCTGGCCGTGCGGGACGTCCTCGACCGCGTCCAGGAAGAAACGCCCGCGCAGGGCCTCCTCGGGGACGCCCATGGCCCGGCAGACCGCGTCGTTGACGCGGAGGCAGCGCTGGTGGACGTCGAAGACCGACATGGACATGGAGGCCTGCTGGAAGGCCTGTTCGGCGAGGGTCGGCCCGGGCCCCGCGGGCGGGTCCGCGGTCAGGACGTATCCGGTGGTCCCGCCGTCGGGGCCGAGGACCGGGCAGGCGGTCAGGGCGATCTCCGTACGGCCTCCGTCGGCGTGGCGCAGGGCGACGGTCCCGGCGCGGGCGGCGAGCACCGCCGCGGGGACCGCCTCGGCGAGCAGGTCGGCGGCGGGCAGCCCCACGACCTGCTCCGCCGGGTGTCCGGTCAGTGCGCGCGCGCCTTCGCTCCACCCCGTCACCCTGCCCAGGGCATCGATGACCGCCGCGGCCACGACACGCTTCATACGCCCCAGGATGGGACCTGTGTCCCACCGCATCAAGCGCGGGGAGAGGCGGTCTCAGCCCCGCTGGGCGCGGAGCGCGGCGAGCGCCCGGTCGGCGTGCGTGTTCATGCGCAGCTCGCTGCGGACCACCTCCAGGACGGTGCGGTCCCGGGCGATGACGAAGGTGGCCCGCTTGGTGGGGGCCAGGGCGATGCCGCGTTTGACGCCGAACCGCTCACGGACCGTGCCGTCGGCGTCCGAGAGCAGCGGCATGCCGAGCGTGTGCTTCCCGGCGAACTCCTGCTGGCGCTCGACGCTGTCCCCGCTGATCCCGACGGGCCGGGCGCCGGCGGCGGCGAACTCGGCCGCGAGGTCCCGGAAGTGGCAGGCTTCGGTGGTGCAGCCGGGCGACAGGGCGGCCGGATAGAAGAAGAGGACCACCGGCCCGTCGGCGAGGAGTTCCGTGAGCGTGCGCGTGGTCCCGGTCTCGTCCGGCAGCGCGAAGTCCTCGATCCTGCTTCCTGCCTCGACGGTTCCCGCCATCTATCGGCCCTCCTCGTGGTGCGCGACGTGGTGCGCGACACCGCGGGCCCACAGCACCAGGGGGATCTGGAGCGGCAGGCGGACGAGGGCCGCGGTCCTGAGCGGCTGCGGCCGTCGTTGCCAGTCGACGGCCATCTGCACGTTGGCAGGGAACACGCCGACGAAGAAGGCGGCGGCCGCCCGGGCCGCCGTCCCGCGGGTGCGCGGCAGGGCGATGCCGGCCGCCAGTGCCAGTTCCACCGCCCCGCTGCCGTAGGTCCAGGCCCGGGGCGGGCCGGGCAGCGCCTTCGGGATCGTGGCGTCGAAGGACTTCGGGGCCGCGAAATGGGCCACTGCGGCGCCGGCCAGCAGTCCCGCCAGCAGCAGCGGTGAACGTTCGGATCGGGCCACGACGCCTCCTCGGAAGACCTGGCGCCGCATATTACCGGGCGGTACCGGCCCGTTCGCCGCCGGGTCGCGCGAGCGCGGCGCCCCGTCACACGCTGCGGCCGGAAGGCACCGTCCCGCCGGGCTCCTGGCCGGGCTCGTCCTCGACCGCGTAGGCCAGGAAGTCGTCGACCATGCGGTGGAACAGCGTGGCCAGCTCGCGCAGTTCCTCCGGCTTCCAGGTGGCCAGGGCCAGCTGCATCCCGCGCGCCCCGGCGTCCCGGACCCGGTCGACGGCCTCCCGTCCGGCGTCGGTGAGCTCGATCCGCTGGGCGCGGCGGTCGTCGGGATCGGGGGCCCGGGTGACGTGGCCGGTCCGCTGGAGCTGCTGGACCGTGCGCGTCACATGGGACGCCTCGACGCCGAGCCGCTGGGCGAGCTCCCCCGGGCGCAGGGGCTCGGAGTCGGCGATCTGGCGCAGCAGAGCCACCGCGGCGCGGTCCAGCGGGACGCCGGCGAGCGCCATCAGCCGCTCGTGCTGCCGGGCCCGGGTGCTCAGATAGGTGATGCGAGTCAGCGCACGCTCGATCTCCATGACCTCCGGGCTGGCGGCGGGGAAGACCGGCAGGGGTTCTGTGGACATACCGGCCAGTTTACCACATCGTTGCGTAACTCAAGTAAATTGCCGCACCGGCACCGTCCCGCCCAGTCGCTCCGCCTGTTCCCTCATCTCCAGCCACACCTTCGGCGCCACCGGCACCCCCTTCTCCGCCCGCTCCCCGGCCACCGCCGCGCTGCGCTCCCCGGACAGGACGCGCCGTTTGCACCCGCCGTGACCGGCACGCTCTACAGCGTGCCCAGGGTGTCGTCGACCGCCGCCACGAAGGCCAGGACATCCCGGAACCCTTCGCGCCGCCCGGAGGCAGCGGCATGACCGCCTGTTCCGGGTCGGTCGTCGCGGCGCCGTCCGCCGTCGCGGCCGCGCCCTCGGGCAGCGGCGGGCCGCTCGCCCGCGTCTGGCGGATCCCGCCGAGGGCGATGGTGACGGTGGCCATGTCCAGCAGCAGCGGGGCATGCTCGCGGGCCGGTACGGCGATGGCGAGGGGGCTGGTGGCGACGGCCGCGCCCTGGACACCGGCGCAGCCCATGGTGGGCATGCCGGCCACGGACCCGAGCCCGACCGGGCCCTGGCCGGCGATCCGGGACACGTAGTAGCCGATGGCGCCGGTGCGGACCGTGCGCCGCACGCCCACCGAGGCGATGCCGGCCTCACGGGGCCGCCGTACCGCCTTGTCCGCGGCGGCCGTCAGGGCCACCGGGCCGGGCGCGCGGTCGGCGTCGAGGACGGCGGCGGCCGGGACCGTCGACTCGACGGTGAGCCGCGGCTCGGCGTCGGCGACGCCCCTGGCGAGCAGGTCCGGCAGGCGGGACGCGCGCGGTGCCGTGCGAGTCGACACCGCGCTGCGCGGCCCGGACGAACACGTCGGCGGTGGTACGGGCGTGCTCGGCGCTCAGCCCTCGACCGGCCGGTTCAGGACCTCGGAGATACCTCGGCCCAGGATCCATTCGTCCGCGGGGCAAACGGCCACCGGTTCAGGCGTCTTCGAAGACGACCGCGGTGATGTGTTCGGCGATCGCCATGGAGGCCGTCGCGGCCGGCGAGGGGGCGTTGCGCACGGCCGTGATCCGGCCGGCCCGGTGGATGCGGAAGTCGTCGACGAGCGTGCCGTCGCGGTCCAGGGCCTGGGCGCGTACGCCCGCTCCGCCGCGCACCACGTCGCGTACGCCCACCTCCGGGACGTACTGCCCGGCGTCCTTCATGAAGGCGGAGGCGAAGAAGGACCCGCGGTACTCCCTGACGCCGGTGCGCCAGTGCTGGGCGGCCATCTTCCAGGCCCCCGGGTAGGCGGCGAGGCCGAGCAGGTCCCGGGGCGAGATCCGGCTGCGCCGGTAGCCCTCCCTGGCGAGGGCGAGGACGGCGTTGGGGCCGACCTCCACGGAGCCGTCGACGCGCGGGGTGAAGTGCACGCCGAGGAAGGGGTAACGGGGGTCCGGCACCGGGTAGATGAGGCCGCGCACCAGATCCGTCCGGTCCGGCCTCAGCAGCATGTACTCACCGCGGAACGGGATGATCCGGGGCTCTGGACGGTCCTGCGCGAGCCTGGCGACCGAGTCGGACTGCAGGCCGGCGCAGAGGATCAGCCGGTCCACGCGCACGCGGTCCTGGCCGGACCCGACCTCGATGCCCCCGGCCACCGTGGCGATCGAGGTGACCGGGAAGCCCAGCCGCACCTCACCGCCGGAGGCGACGACGTCCCGCGCGAAGGCCCTGGCGACCGCCGGGTAGTCGGTGATCGCGGTGCGCGGTGAGTGCAGGGCCGCGATACCGCCGGCGTGCGGCTCCAGTTCCCTGATCTGCTCGCGGGAGATCCTCCGCAGCTCCGGCACGTGGTTGTTCCTGGCCCGCTGGTAGAGGTTCTCCATGCGGCCCAGTTCGTCCTCGCGGACGGCCACCACCAGTTTGCCGATCTCCTGGTACGGCAGTTGCCGGTCCTGACAGTACTCGCGCAGCAGCGCCACGCCCCGCACGCACAGGTCGGCCTTGAGGCTGCCCGGGGTGTAGTAGATGCCCGCGTGCACCACACCGGAGTTGTGGCCGGTCTGGTGCCGGGAGACCTCCGGCTCCTTCTCGAACACCACGACCCGGGTGCCCGGGCGGCTCAGGGCGATCTCGCGGGCCGTGGCGAGGCCTACGATTCCGGCACCGACCACACCGACCGTCTCGTCAGCCACAGGGGCTCTCCTCTCTCTTGTCCTGCTCAGGCGCCGAAGTGCACGGCCACCGTCTTGACGCGGGTGGAGAACCTCAGGACTTCCTCGCCCTGCTCCCTGTAGCCCGTGCCGGAATCGTGGAACCCCCCGAACGGCAGGTGCACGTCCCAGCCGGTGGTCGTCGTGTCGACGGCGACCTGCCCGCACTCGGCATCCTCGGCGAAGCGCTACGCCGAGGCCAGGCCGCGGGTGAACACCGCGGCGGCGAGGCCGAAGACGGAGTCGTCGACCGCCGCGACCGCCGCCTCGAAGTCGTCGACCGCGCGCACGGCGAGGACCGGTGCGAAGACCTCCTCGCGCCAGAGAGCCGTCGTCGGGGTGATGTCCGCGAGGACGGTGGGCTCCACGTAGCAGCCGTGAGGCCGCTCGGCGGCCACCCGCCCTCCGGTGAGCACGGTCGCGCCCTCCGCCACCGCCCTGCCCAGGTCCGCGAGGACACCGTCGCGCTGCTTCGGACCGGCCAGCGGGCACCGAGGTCGCCGGGTCGGTGCCCGGACCGACCGTCAGCGCCGCCACCTCCGCGAGCGGCAGCGCGAGGACCTCGTCGTACACCGGCAGCTCGACGATCACCCGGCTGATGGCGGTGCAGCACTGGCCGGCCTGGCCGAAGGAAGCGGCGCCGACCACCTTGGCGGCGGCCGGGCGGCGTCACGCAGGACCACCGAGGCGTTCTCGCCGCCGAGTTCGCCCTGGAAGCGGACGGAGCGGTCGGCGAGCCGGCGCCGTATCCGGTTGCCGACGGCGTCGGACCCGGTGAAGGTGACGCCGGCGATCCTCGGGTCGTCCGGGAGCGCCTCCTCGATCTCGGCGGTCCGGCCCGTGACCACGTTGAGCACCCCGGCGGGCAGGCCCGCGTCGTGCAGGGCGCGGGCGAAGTGCAGGCCGGACAACGGTGTCTCGGTGGCCGGCCTGAACACGGCCGCGTTGCCGGCGGCCAGCAGCGGGGCGAGCTTGCGGGCCGGGGTGATCAGCGGGTCGTTCCAGGGGCTGATCACCAGGATCACGCCGATCGGCTTGCGCTGGGTGTGCGTACGGTGGTTCGGGCGTACGTCGTGCAGGAGGACGCCGTAGCCCTGCCGGGCCACACCGGCGCAGTGCTCCAGGGACTCGACGGCCTTGAGGGTCTCGCCGGTCGCCTCGGTCAGGATCCGGGCCCGTTCGAAGGGGCTGGTGCGCTTCCGGGCCGCGAAGCCGCGCTCGGCGTGGTCGCAGGCGCGGATGACGTCCTTCGCGGACAGGAGCGGAACCCGATCGAGCGGGGTGCGGACGCCGGCGGGATCGCGGACGTCGATCCATTCGCCGGTCCTCGTCCACTCCCCGCCCAAGAGGGATTCCAGCGTGCGCATGGAGATCACTTCCTCCGTCGTCCGCGGCGCCGCCCGTGCGGGCCGGATGCGACGAGACACCATGTGGGAGGGGGGCCACCAGCCCCGTGGGGGAAGGCATTGGTTGCGCCGTGCGCGGGCCGTCGGGCTCATGATCCATGCTGGAATCGGCGGGCCGGACACGTCTCCTGGAGGAAACCCATGACATACGCCGTTGTCGCCCACTACCGCTGCTCCGCCGCCGACGCGGCGACGGTGCGCGCCGCGCTTCTCGAGGCGCGCCAGGCCACGCGCACCGAGCCGGCGAACCTGATGTACGAGGTGCACGCCGTGGAGGGCGAGCCGGGCGGGTTCCTGCTGTACGAGCGGTACGCCGACCGGGAGGGGTTCGAGGCGCACCGGGCCTCGGCCCACTTCGCCGAGGTGATCACAGGTGTGGTGCTGCCGCTGCTGACGGAGCGCACGGTGACTTTTGCGGAGGTGCTTTAGCCTCTGCCGGGCTGGTGTTGCGGGATGGGAGCGGGTGGAGTGTGGTTGCTCGCGCATCCTCGTGCCCGTGCGGGGCGCGGGGAACTGCGCGGCCGGCCACGACGGCGGAGCACTCAGAACTCGTTGCCCCAGCAGTAACGGGCGATCGTCTCCACCAGGACGTGCCCCTGCTCGACCGGGGCGCGGCGCGGTCGCGACGACACCGCCGATCACCACGCCGCCGGCGGCGGGGAGAATCTGATCACCAGTGGGCATGAGTGTCTGTCCGGTGGGCTCCGGAGCGCCCGTGCACTCGCACAACTGCGGCGAGCGCGTGACCGTCCTGGAGGGTGAGGCGGAGGTGTGGGTGGACGGCGAGGTGACCCGGCTGGAGCGGTTCGACACCACCTGCGTCCCGTCTCCCGTTCCCCACCTGTTCCGCAACGTCGGGGACACCCCGCTGCTTATCCTGTGGGTGTACTCGTCGGGATACGTCACCCGGACCTTCACTCGGACGGGAAAGACGGTCGAGCGCCTCTCCGCCCACGACCGGACGGGCTGAGTCCCGTCCCCGGGAACGTCCCAGGCGTCCCGGGGAACGCAGGGACGACATGACCGCCGTCGGCCATGGCAATCCTCCGAATCGTGATCACCGTTCGTGGTCACGAGGACGACAGCACGGAGGTTTCCATGTCCCGTCGGATCCTGAAGAGCGGCCTGCTGGCCACCATCGCGGTGTTCGCGTTCCTGCCCTCGCTGGGGGCGGCCCCCGCCAGCGCCGCCGCGCCGATTCCGGCCCCGCACGGAATCGTCCAGTACTACAACTACACCACCCTGCCCGCCCCGGCGGTACAGCGCCACCACGACTACCGCACCGTGGGCCGGGTGACCACCCGCCACGTCCGGCTCAACGTCCGGTCCGGCCCGAGCACCCGCTACCACGTGGTCGGTCACCGTCACAGCAACCGGCTGGTCCCGGTGGCCTGCAAGACGTACGGCGGTTCGGTGCGCGGCAACCACACCTGGTACCGGCTCCCGCACCGCAAGGGGTACGTCTCCGGCCACTACGTCCGGATCGGCCACGCCGTTCCGTGGTGCTGACGGGTCCGTCCCGCCGTACCGCCTGACCGCCGAGGCCTGTTCGGGAACGCCGTTTCCGAACAGGCCTTCGGCATGCACCCCCTGATTCACCGTCTTCACACCTGTTCGCGGGTTGCGGCCCCGGCACCGAGGGGAAGCCATTCCGACAACAGGGGCGAAACGCCCATAGCGTAATGAAGTCGAGGCACGTCACATGCGGCACTCCGAAGGAGCGACCACCACCCCACCCGACGAGTCACCGGCGGCAAACCTGCGTGAGCTGAAGGAGCGTACGGGACTGAGCCTGGCGGCACTGGCCGCGCGCACCCCGTACAGCAAGTCCGCCTGGCACCGCTATCTGAGCGGCGCGAAACGGCCACCGCGCCCGGCCGTTGAGGCCCTGGCCCGGCTGGCGGGCGTCGATCCGGCGACCGTACTGGCGCTGTGCGAGGCCGCCGAGGAGCAGCCGGCCGCGGTCCCCTCACCGCAGGCGCCCCGGACGAGGCGGTGGTGGCGGCTGCCGCTGACCGCGCTGGCACTGCTCGCACTGGCCGGGGTGACGGCGGCCGCCGTGAGCGTGTCGGACCGGCGTGCCACCCAGGGCGCGCAGCCGGTGTCGGGCGCGCCGCGCTGCCACGGGCGGTCCTGCCAGGGCGAGTTGCCGGACACCTCGGCGTGCGCCCGGGACGCGCAGACCAAGAGCAGGGTCACCGGCACCGCGTACGACGTCCGGCTTCGCTACTCCGCCGCCTGCGGCACGGCCTGGTCGGAGGTGCGGATGCACACCCCGCACGCCCGGGAGGTCTCGGTCCGGACCGGGCAGGACGTGCTCTCCGCGAGTTATCCCGCCGACGACTCCGTCGGCTACACCAGCCCGATGCTCGCGGTTCCGACACCCCGGGGGGTGGAGGCGTGTGCGGACGTCGAGGGGAGGCTGGCGTGCACCGGACTGGAGGCCGGGCCCGGCGACCTGGAGGAGTGAGACCGGCACGCTCCGGTCCGAACGCGGTGGTGGCGGTGCTGGCCCTGGCCGGCATCACCGTCTCGCTGATGCAGACCCTGGTGATCCCGATCGTCCCGGAGCTGCCGAAGTACCTGAACGCCTCGCGGCGTCCGACGCGGCCTGGGCGGTGACGGCGACCCTGCTGGCCGCCGCGGTGGCCACTCCGGTGGCCGGCCGTCTCGGTGACATGTTCGGCAAGCGGCTGATGCTGCTGGTCAGCCTGGTGCTGCCGGTCTCCGGTTCGGTGGTGGCCGCGCTGAGCGACTCGCTGGTCCCGATGATCGTCGGCCGTGCTCTGCAGGGTCTCGCCGCATCCGTGGTGCCGCTGGGCATCAGCATCATGTGCGACGAACTCCCGCCGGAGCGCCTGGCGGGTTCCACCGCGCTGATGAGCGCCTCACTGGGCGTCGGTGGCGCGCTGGGCCTGCCGGCCGCGGCCTTCATCGCGGGCCACTTCGACTGGCACGGGCTCTTCCGGACCTCCGCCACCCTCGGTGTCGTCGCCTTCGCGCTGGTCCTGCTGCTCGTACCGGAGTCCGCGGTGCGCTCGGGCGGCCGTTTCGACGCCGTCGGTGCCGTGGGTCTCGCGGCCGGCCTCGCCTCGCTGCTGCTCGCCGTGTCCAAGGGCGCCGACCGGGCTGGGCGAGAGGCACCACGCTCGGCCTGTTCGCACTCGCGGTCGTGGTCCTGGCCGCCTGGGGCTTTTTCGAACTGCGCACCGCCCAGCCGCTGGTCGACCTGCGCACCACGGTCCGGCGTCAGGTGCTGTTCACCAACCTCGCCCCGATCGCGTTCGGCTTCTCGGTGTTCGCGATGTCCCTGGTGCTGCCGCGGCTGCTCCAGCTGCCGACCCGGACCGGCTACGGCCTCGGCAGGTCGATGATGACCGTCGGTCTGGTGACGGCCCCGCAGGGACCGGTCATGATGGCCTTCGCCCCCGTCCCGGCCGCCATCACCGAGGCGCAGGGCCCGAAGATCACGCTGATGACCGGTGCGGTGACCGTCGCCGCGGGCCACGGCCTGAACAACCTCCTGATATCCGAGGTCTGGTATCTGGTCCCGGTCTCCTGCGTCATCGGGGCCGGCGTCGGCTTCGCCTGCGGGGCGATGCCCGCGCTGATCATGGGTGCCGTCCCGGCGTCGGGGACGGCCGCCGCCAACAGCCTCAACACCCTGATGCGGTCCATCGGCACGTCGGTGGCCAGCGCCGTCGCCGGCGTGATCCTGGCGCACCTGGCCATCAGCCTCGGCGGCACCTCCCTGCCGTCCGAGAACGCGTTCAAGACGGTCATGGCGGTCGGTGCGGGGGCGGCCCTGCTCGCCCTCGTCCTCGCCTCCTTCCTGCCAGGCCGCCGGCCCGCGGACGCGCAGCCCGCTCCGGTACCCGCCGAACCGGCGGCCGAGTCCGTGCACTGAGCGGGTCGTGAGGGAGCGGGCCGTGCCGTCGGCGGACGGCCCGCTCCCCGGGCACGCTCCGGCGTACCCGCGTCCAGCGTCTATGGCGGGCCGGCCCGCCCGCGAGCTGACCCGACCCATGTCGGGGGTCACCGGGGCCGTCGCCGGTGCCGTCCCCGGTGAGCCCTCCTGAAGGCTGTTCGGGGGAACCGGCGCCCCGGGACGCGTGCCACGGCCGCGGCCGGTTCACATCTTCTGCCGTGACCACCACCCTGCCGCTGATCCCGCCCATGCTCGCCACGCCCGGCAGGCTGCCGCCCGCCGCGCAGGACGCCAGATGGGCGTACGAGACCAAGCAGGACGGCCAGCGCGCGGTCGTCTACCTGCCCGGCGACGGCGGCCTGCTGCTGCGCGCCCGGTCCGGCGAGGACATCACCGCCGCCTATCCCGAACTGAGCCCGCTGGGCGGGATGCTGGGCCGCGTCCCGGCGGTCCTGGACGGCGAGGTGCTGGCGCTCGACGACAGCGGACGCGCCGACTTCCAGCTGCTGCAGAGCCGGATGGGCCTGGCCCACGCCCCGGCCCGGGCGGCCCGGATGGCGGCCCGGGTCCCGGTCCACCTGGTGCTGTTCGACGTGCTGCATCTGGAGGGCGGCTCCCTGCTGAGGGTGCCCTACGCTCAGCGGCGGACCCGGCTTGAGTCGCTCGGGCTCGACGGGCCCTGCTGGTCGACGCCCGGAGCCCTCGTCGGACACGGCGCCGAAGCGCTGCGGGCCACCCGGGAGCACGGCCTCGAGGGCCTGGTCTGCAAGCGGCTGGACTCGGTGTACGAGCCGGGGGTGCGCTCCCGTGCCTGGGTCAAGATCCGGAACATGCGTGCCGAGGACGTGATCGTCGGCGGCTGGCTGCCGGGCAAGGGCCGGCTGGCCGGACTGCCGGGCGCGGTGCTGGCCGGGCAGCGCGCCGCCGACGGGCGGTTGCGGTACGTCGGCGGGGTGGGCACCGGCTGGAGCGAGGCCGAACGGACCGAACTGGCCGCGCTGTTGCGGGCCGCCGCCACCGGCGTGTGTCCCTTCGACCCGGCTCCGTCGGTCCCGGGCGCCCACTGGGTGCTGCCCCGGCTGGTCGGCGAGGTCAACTACAGCACCCGCACCCGCGCCGGACTGCTGCGCCAGCCGTCCTGGCTGCGGCTGCGCCCGGACCTCGCGCCCGCGGAGTCGGCGGCGGACCTGCCGGCGGGCTTCGACTGACCGGCGCCGACACCGAACCGGCCGCCGGCGACCGACTGTTGGGCGGGGCTTCACCAACGGGACGCCCGGACCGTCTTGGCAAGCCCTTGACCTAAGGGGAAGCTGAACGTCCCTTTCCCCCACAGCAGTTGGAGGCCCCCGTGTCGTCACGGACGTTCCGCATCGGTCGCCGCAGATGGCTGACCGGTCTCGCCGGTGCCGCCGCCCTGGTAGTCGCCTTCCCCGCCGCCGCCTTCGCCGCCCCGCCGCAGGCGCTGCCCGCCAACGCCGAGACGGTCGAGAAGACCTACCAGCCGGCTTTCGACTACGACACCGACGGCTGCTATTCGACGCCCGCGATCGGCCCCGACGGCACGGTCAACGGCGGCCTCAACCCGACCGGCGCGCTCAACGGCTCGTGCCGGGACGCCTCCGACCTCGACAACACCAACAGCTACTCGCGCTACAAGTGCAACAACGGCTGGTGCGCCTACATGTACGGCCTGTACTTCGAGAAGGACCAGGCGATCGCGGGCAGCAGCATCGGCGGGCACCGGCACGACTGGGAGCACGTCGTGGTGTGGGTGCAGAGCGGCCAGATCATGTACGTGTCGACCTCCAACCACGGCTCGTTCACCGTGCACGCGGCGTCCGAGGTCCGCTTCGACGGCACCCACGCGAAGATCGTCTACCACAAGGACGGCGTCAGCACGCACTGCTTCCGGCTGGCCAACCCCAACGACGAGCCGCCGGAGAACCACAAGGGCACCTGGCAGTACCCGCCGCTGGTCGGCTGGAACGGCTATCCGGCGGGCCTTCGCGACAAGTTGAGCACCTACGACTTCGGCAGCGCCAACTTCGGCCTGAAGGACGCGAGTTTCGCCTCCCATCTCAGCTCGGCGAAGCCGTCCGGAATCACCTTCGACCCCAACGCCTGACCCCGCCGGTAGTCCGAGGCAGGTCCGAGGCGCTGTGCGCGCACGACGGCGGTGCGTGCACAGCGCCGTGGCCGGGCCCTGGCCGGACCGGGCCCGGGACCCCGCACCCGGCGCGTGCCTGGCGCCCGGCGCGTCCCTGGCGCCCTTCACGCGCTTGCACGCACGAGTTGCCGGTAGTCAGATGGGAACGACACCGTTGCGGTCCGGGCCCGGCGAAGGGGAGCCCGCGCCGGGAAGCCCACCGGAGGAAGTGGGGCGACATGACGAGGACGAGGCCTTCCCCGTATCGGCTGGCGCCCAACCTCTTCGGGATCGGCTTCGGGATCGCCGGCCTGGCCCAGGCCTGGAGCGCCGCCGCGGACACCATCGACGCACCGGCCTGGCCGTCGTACGTGCTGTGGATCCTCGCGGCGGTGGTCTGGCTGGTGACCGTGGTGACCTATCTGCGCAACGTGGTCGCCCAGGGACGGCTGCGTTCGGAGGTCCCGGACCCGACCACCGGCCCGTTCACGGCTCTCGCCGTGATCGTGCCGATGCTGCTGGGAATCGGTCTCGCCCCGCACGCGCGTACCGCCGGCGAGATCGTCTACGCGGTCGGCCTGGTGCTCACCGTCCTCCTCGGCGCATGGCTGACGAGTCTGTGGATCCGCTCCGACACCCAGCTCGCGCAGTGGCATCCCGGCTACTTCCTGCCCACGGTCGCGGGCGGCCTGATCGCGGCCGCCTGCAGTGCCGTCCTCGGGTGGACCACCTTGTCGCACCTGATGCTGGGTTACGGGCTGATCTGCTGGTTCGTCCTGGGGTCGATCCTCCTGCTGCGGCTCTTCACCCAGCCGGCGCTGCCTCCTCCGCTGCTGCCGACCATGGCCATCGAAGTCGCCCCGCCGGTGGTCGCGGGCAACGCGTGGTTCGCCGTCAACGGCGGCCGGCTCGATCTCGTCGCCGAGCTTCTCGCCGGATACGCGGTCCTGATGATCCTCGTGCAGATCGGCCTGGCGAGCACCTACCGGCGGGTGCCTTTCGGGCCCGGCCACTGGGCGTTCGCCTTCTCCTACGCGGCGGCCTTCACCGACGGCATCCACTGGCTGGCCGTGGAACATGTCCACGGGCAGAAGGCCCTGACCTATCTGGTGCTGGCGATCGCCACGTCGGCGCTCGCCGCGCTCGCGGCCCGTACCGTCCTCGGTCTGGTCCGGCGCGACTTCCTTCCCCGGGTGCCGGCCGATCCCGCCCCGGCCCCGTCCGTCCGCGGAACCTGACGCGGCGGCGCCGGCACGGCGTGCGCACGCTCGAGTCCCGCATCGGAACAGGCCGTCACGGTCACCGTCGAGCGGGACGGCGGCCGTGCCCCCTGGCGGCGCGACGGACCCCCAGGCCGGGCGCGTACGGCGGGCATCGAAGTGCTGCCGGAGGCCTGCATCCGCGTGGCGGCGGACCGCGCCTTCGGCCGGACCGGCGGTCCGCCGCGGCAGCCATCCCTTCGGCGGGGCCACGTTCCGCTTCCCGCGTGCGACGGGCTGGGCCATCGCCATGCGCCGCATCCTGACCGGCGAGGGCTTCGGTGCCGCCGAGGCGTACCGCATCGGTCTGGTCCAGGAGGTCCTTCCCGACGGGCCCACCCACGGCCGTCGAGCGGGCCGGGTCCGGGCCCGCGGGCAGGCAGACGCCACGGCAGCCGCCCGGTTCCAGCCCGACCCCGCCCGGCTGATGACCTCCGCCGGCGCCGCCGACGGCGTGAAGTCCTCCGTCGAACGCCGCGACGTCGCCTTCACCCGCCGCCGCCGACGGCCCGGCCGCGGCGAGCCGGACGGACAGGACAGGCAGGTCGTCGACCCCGGCACCCGCCCCCGGCCGTGTGGCGGCGGCCCGCCGCGCCGGGGGCCGCCGACAGGATGTCGGAATCCGCCGCGGGTACCGAGGTCTATCGTGTCACCATGTCCGTGCCAGAGTTGATCCGTATCGTCTCCCGTGACTCTCCGATGGCGCTCGCTCAGGTGGCCCGGGTCCGGGCCGAGTTGGCCACCCTCCATCCGCAGGTGCGCACCGAGGTCGTGCCGGTGAAGACGACCGGCGACAAGTGGCTGGGCGACCTGTCGCTGGTGGAGGGCAAGGGGGCCTTCACCAAGGAGGTGGACGCCGCGCTGCTCGCCGGTGCGGCGGATCTCGCCGTGCACTGTGTGAAGGACGTGCCGGCGGACCGGCCGTTGCCCGCCGGGACGGTGTTCGCAGCGTTCCTCAAGCGCGACGACATCCGTGACGCCCTCGTCCACCCGGGCGGGCTGACCCTGGACCAGCTGCCGCCGGGCACCCGGATCGGCACCTCCGCGGTCCGCCGGATCGCCCAGCTGGCGGCCACCCATCCGCATCTGCAGTGCGTGCCGTTCCGCGGCAACGCCAACCGGCGCCTGGAGAAGCTCGCCGCCGGGGAGGCCGACGCCCTGCTGCTCGCCGTGTCGGGCCTGGAGCGGATCGACCGTACGGACGTGATCACCGAGGTCCTCGACCCGGAGACGATGATGCCGCCCATCGGTGCGGGCATCCTCGCGCTGCAGTGCCGGGAGGGGGACGCCGACCTGATCGACGTGGTGAGCGGGCTCGGTGACCCGGACACCTACCGGGAGGCCTCCGCGGAGCGGATGTTCCTGCACGTCCTCCAGGGGCACTGCAACAGCCCGATCGCCGGGTACGCCCGGGTGGACGGCGGCGGTGAACTGTCGCTGCGCGCCTGCGTGTTCACCCCGGACGGCAAGACCCGGCTGAACGCGCACGAGTGGGCCGGCCGTCTCGACCCGGCCACGCTCGGCACCTCGGTCGCCGTGGCCCTGCTGCGTCAGGGCGCCCGCGAGATCATCGACGGCATTCCGCACTAGAACCCGGTCGGCGGTGTGAGGGCGTACCGTCGGCCCTTCCGGAGCGCGTCAGCACTCAGGGAGTGGTCGGGCCGGGCTCCGTCTGGTCCTTGAGGAAGGCGCTCACCTGGTGGGCCAGGCTGCCGGGTGCGGCGCTCTGGCAGGCGGTGGGGGCGGTCGACTCGAGTACGCCGATGCCGCCCGCCCACAGCCGCCGGTCGGTCCAGTCCTCGTCGACCCGCAGCTGGATCTGGATGTCGACCTGGGTGAGGGCGGCCTCGGGTCCGGCGGCGTAGAGCACGGCGGTCGCGCGGCGCAGCGGGTAGACGTCGAAGCCCTCGATGAACTGGGAACTGCGCCAGTCGATGACCGCGCCCTCCCCGTCGGGGCCCACCCGCACGTCGATCTGGCCGTCTTCCAGCTGGACGCTGAAGTGACGGGGCCCGCGGTTCTCCACGGTCACCCGGACACTGAAGTACGTCAGCCCGGCGGCGGCGTCGTCCCGGCCACGCGGCGGTTCGGCCGCCTCCAGGCGGTGGACGCGGACCCGCAGACCGGCATGCTCGTCGTACTCGTGCCAGTCCCCGACCACGTTCGGCTCGTACACAGTGCCCCTCTCGACCCACGCTGTTTATCTGTGTGCTCAGCACACTGTCAAATGCGTGGAATGCGCTGTGGCCAGGGGGTTCGCCCGCTTTGATCGCTGATCAAAGCGTTGCGCAGCGGTTATCCCGCCCCGGGACTCCGGGGCGGGACGCAGGCGCGTGCCGCACATCACGTCGGCATCCCGCCCACCGCAAGATCAGCGGGCCAGGCGGCCCAGCAGCGAGGAGGCGGCGGTGATGCCGAGCGCCGCGGCCACCGCCAGTACGGCGAAGTCGAGGCCGAGGTGCGAGGGCGTACCGAGCAGCAGCCCGCGCAGGGCGTCGACCTGGTAGCTCAGCGGGTTGATCTTGCTGACCACCTGGAGCCAGCCCGGCATGATCGCCACCGGATAGAGGGCGTTGGAGCCGAAGAACAGCGGCATGGTGATCGCCTGTCCGATGCCCATCAGCCGGTCACGGCTGAGGACGATCCCCGCGATGCTCATCGAGAGGCAGGAGAAGAACGCGGAGGCGAGGACGACGGCCAGCCCGACCCCGAGCAGCTTCAGCGGGTTCCAGGTGAGCGAGACCCCGAGGATCGCGGCGATGACGATCACCACGACGGCCTGGATCAGGGACTTCACCCCGGCCGCGAAGGCCTTGCCGGTGATGAGGGCCGAGCGCGGGGTGGGGGTGACGAGGAGCTTGTTGAGGATGCCGGCGTCGCGTTCCCAGATGATCTGGATGCCGTAGAAGATCGCGATGAACATCGCGGACTGCGCGATGATGCCGGGCGCGAGGTAGTCGATGTAGGGGATGCCGCCGGTGGGTATCGCCTTGATCCGGGTGAAGGTCTGCCCGAAGATCAGCAGCCACAGGGCGGGCTGTATCGCCCGGGTGTAGAGCTCGGTGCGGTCGTGGCGGAGCTTTTGCAGCTCGACGGCGCACATGGCGACGACCCGGGCCGGCAGCAGCCGCCACCCGGAGCGCGGCTCGGGCGGCGTCAGCAGCAGGGAGGCCGCCGGGCCCTCAGCCGACGCGCTTCGCGGTGCGGCGGGTGCTTCGGACATCGCGGAAACCTCCTGACTGGTCGTCGAGACCGCTTCCGGCCACGTCGCGGAAGACGTCTTCGAGGGTGGGCAGGGTGTCGGTGCCCCGCCGTTCGGCGAGGCCGCGCCTGAGTTCGTCGGGGGTGCCGAGGGCGCGGATGCGGCCCCGGTGCATCAGGCCGACCCGGCCGCAGTGCTGGTCGGCCTCGTCCATGTAGTGGGTGGTGACCAGGACGGTCATGCCGGTGGCTTCGCGTACGGCGTTGATCTGGTCCCACACGCTGGTGCGGGCGATCGGGTCGAGGCCGATGGTCGGCTCGTCGAGGATCAGCAGCCGGGGCGCGCTGACCAGGGCCTGGGCCAGTTCGAGCCGGCGGACCATGCCGCCGGAGTAGGTGCCGGCGAGCCGGTCGGCGGCGTCGGTGAGGTCGACGGCCTCCAGGGCCTGTGCGACCCGTTCGCCGCGCTCGCGCCGGGAGACGTCGAAGACCCGCGCGAACAGGGCGACGTTCTCGCGTCCGGTGAGCCCGCTGTCGGCGGACAGCTGCTGCGGGACGTAGCCGAGCAGTCTGCGCACGGCCATCCGTTCCCGCCCGGTGTCGTGGCCGAAGACGCGGACCATCCCGGCGGGAACGGGAAGCAGGGTGGTGATGCAGCGGATGGCGGTGGTCTTGCCGGCGCCGTTGGGGCCGAGCAGTCCGAAGACCTCGCCCTGGCCGACGGTCAGGTCCAGCCCGTCCACGGCCTTGGTCTCGCCGAAGGTGTAGGTGAGCCCCGTGCAGGCGACCGCGGTGGTGTCCGGCGTCATGATTCCTCGGCCTCCTCGTGCAGGGTGACGGCCAGCCTGCGCAGCGCCGGGAGCGCGGCTTCGAGCGCCGCCCGGTCTGCCTCGTCGAGCCGGGAGACACTGCTGACGACGAGGTCCGCGCGGCGCCGCTGCCAGTCGGCGAGCCGCTTCTCGGCGGCCCCGGTCAGCAGCAGCCGGGCGGCCCGCCGGTCGGCGGGGTCGGTCTCCCGGAGCAGGAAGCCGTCCTTGACCAGCTGGTTGACCAGGGTCGACACCGAGTTGCCCGCCAGAAACAGCTCCCTGGCCGCGTCCGAGATACCGATCCCGGGCCGCGACTCGACCAGACGCAGCAGCTCCACCTCGGCACCGCGCAGCCGCGGCAGCGCGAGCCCGCGGCGTAGTCGGCGGCGGATCAGCCTCTGGATCCCGACGAGCGCGCCGGCCAGCTCTTCCGGGAAGGTCTCCGTGGTCTGCGATGTCACACCTGGAAGATTACCTCTGCTACAGAGGTAATCCCACCAAGGAACGGTCAAGCGGCCGGACGTCAAGAAGTGAGAGCAATCTCACCTTTTTCAGTGAATGTTTTCCTTTACCCCATTCAGGGCATTTGGTGAAGAGTGCTTCGGACCGGAGGCACGTGTGTGGGAGCCGCTTTCCGCCGGTGCCCCCCGTGCTCTCCCGGGGTCCGGGTGGCGTGTCTCCCAGGTGTCCGTCCACACAGCACCCGCTTGAGGAGGTGCGCGCCATGCGTGTCACCACCGCCATCACCACCGCTGCCACCCCCAGGCCCCATCCGCACGACGACGCCCCCGACACGGCAGCGGACTTCGTCCGGCTCGCCGGGCTGCCCGAAGGCCCCGAGCGCAGGGCCCTGCGGGACGAGCTGGTCGAGATGTGGCTGCCCATGGCCCAGCGGATCGCCGTACGGTTCCGGGGCCGCGGGGAGGCCGTCGAGGACCTCTGCCAGGTCGCCGCGCTGGGGCTGGTCAAGGCGGTCGACCACTACGACCCGGCGCGCGGGCGGGCCTTCGAGGCGTACGCGGTGCCGACGATCACCGGCGAGATCAAGCGCCACTTCCGCGACCACATGTGGACCCTGCATGTACCGCGCCGGGTCCAGGAGCTGCGCAACCGGGTCCGGGGCGCCCTCAAGGAGCTGGACCAGACCTCCCCGGGCGAGGCGCCCACCGTCGCGGACATCGCCGAACGGGCGCAGCTCACCGAGAGCGAGGTGCGCGCCGGGATGGAGGCCCTGGACTGCTTCTCGGCCCTGTCGCTGGACGCCGAGGTGTCCGGCGCCGACGGCTACGCGCTGGGCGACACCCTGGGCGCCCCCGACCCCGGCTACGACCTGGTCGTCGACCGCACCTCGGCCGGCCCCTGCCTCCAAGGACTGCCCGAGCGCGACCGGCTCATCCTCTACCTGCGGTTCTTCCGCGGTATGACGCAGAGCCGGATAGCCGAACAGCTGGGCGTCTCGCAGATGCACGTGTCCCGCCTGCTCGCCGCCTGCGTCGAGCGGCTGCGCGAAGAGCTGCTTGCCGAGACGGGCTGAGCCTCACCCGGACGGTGCGCCGGGGATCTGCGTCGGCCCGTACCGGTCGAGGGCGTCCTCCAGCTCGGCACGGATGCCGGCGGGCATGTCCCCGGTGCGCCCCCAGACGAGAATCAGCTCCGCGACGTTGCGAAGCTTGATGTTGGTGTGCTGGGAGACCTCCTTGAGCACTTCCCAGCCCTCGTCGGGGGTGACCCGGCCGAGCGCGACCACCATCCCGATCGCCTGGTCCACCACGGCATGGGAGGCGACGGCCTCCTTGAGCTGATCGATCTCCTCCTGGAGATGCAGGACCGAGTCCGCCTCGTTCTCGCTCACCCCCTCATCGTCACCACTCGTCTGGCCGAGTGCCACCGGGGTACTCGGCAGGCACCCCTGCCGCTTCCGGTTGGAGACTGGTCTCAGACCGGTTCCCCCGGCCGGCCCCGACCCCAGGACGCGAGTGCCATGAACAACGACACGCCTGCCCCCGGCCCCGCGAAGAAGCAGCGGGAGGTCATCTCCACGGACTCGGTCTTCGGCTCCCCGTGCTGGGTGAGCCTGACCAGCCGTGACCTGCGGACCACCGAGGACTTCTACAGCGCCGTGCTGGGCTGGCGATGGCGCAGCGTCCGGCTCGGCGACCACTTCCGGATCGCGCTGGCGGGCGGGGTGCCGGTCGCGGGCATCGCCGCGGTCGCCTCCATGTGGCAGATGGCGGTGGCCTGGACGCCGTACTTCGCCGTCCAGAACGCGGACGAGGCGGTCGCCAGGGCCCGGGAGCGCGGCGGCACGCCGGCGGTGGGGCCGCTGTCCTTCCCGCCCGGCCGTGCGGCGCTGCTCGCGGACCGGGACGGGGCGATCTTCGGTATCTGGGAGGGCCAGCTGGTCTCCAACTGGGAGATCTGGCGGCAGGCCGCGCCGACCTTCATCCGCCTGCACACCCGCAACGCCTTCGACTCGGCCATCTTCTACGGCGAGGTGCTGGGCTGGGCCTCGGACCACAGCTGCTGCGAGGTGGAGTACGAGGGGGGCGAGGTCGTCCTGCGCAGCCGGGGCGACGCCGTGGCCCGGATCGACTCCGGGGCGGTGGAGGCGGCCCCCGATCCCACGGTACGGCCGCACTGGCAGATCCACTTCGCGGTCAACGACGTCGGCGAGTGCGCCCGGGCGGCGGAGAAGCACGGCGGCAGCGTCCTCCAGGAGAAGGACACCGAGGTCATCCTGCGCGACCCGGACGGGGCGCAGTTCACCTTGACCGCCCGCCCGCAGCTCCCCTGACCTTCCCGAGCCGCCGGCCCCTCAGGCCTTGCCGCGGGAGGGCCGGGACAGCAGGACCAGGCTGCGGGCCTCGGCGCGCAGCCTGGTCCCCGCCTTCCGCTCGCGTTCGTCGGGGATGCCGTCGGGCTCGGCGGTGTCGATGAGGGCCGTCCAGCGCTCGCCGTAGGAGTTGTCCGGCAGCCGGAAGTCGACCGGTTCCCAGAAGCTGTTGAGGAGCAGCAGGAACGAGTCGTCGACCAGGCGCCGCCCGTAGGGGTCGCGTTCGGCGATGGCGTCGCCGTTGAGGAAGACACCCACGGAGTGCGCGTCGGCGCGCTGCCAGTCCCGGTCGGTCATCTCGCGGGCGTCCGGCAGCAGCCAGACCAGGTCGGGCAGCGGCTGTCCACGGTGCACGGCGGTCTCGCCGCGGAAGAAGCCGCGCCGGCGCAGCACCGGGTGGGCGGCGCGCAGCCCGATGACGTACCGGGTGAAGTCGCTGAGCGTCCGCTGCTCCTCGGTGAGGTCCCAGTCGGTCCAGGAGACCTCGTTGTCCTGGCAGTAGGCGTTGTTGTTGCCGCGCTGGGTGCGGCCGAGTTCGTCGCCGTGGCTGAGCATCGGGATGCCCTGGGAGAGCAGCAGGGTGGCCAGGAAGTTGCGCTGCTGGCGGGCCCGGAGTTCGAGCACGGCCGGGTCCTTGGTGCCGCCCTCGGCGCCGCAGTTCCAGGACCGGTTGTGGCTCTCGCCGTCCCGGTTGTTCTCGCCGTTGTCCTGGTTGTGCTTGTCGTTGTACGACACCAGGTCGCGCAGGGTGAAACCGTCGTGCGCGGTGACGAAGTTGACGCTGGCGCGCGGCCTGCGCCCCCGGTGCTGGTAAAGGTCGGAGGAGCCGGTGAGCCGGGAGGCGAACTCGCCGAGCGAGCCGGGCTCGGCCCGCCAGAAGTCCCGTACGGCGTCCCGGTACTTGCCGTTCCACTCCGACCACAGCGGCGGGAAGTTGCCGACCTGGTACCCGCCCTCCCCCACGTCCCAGGGCTCGGCGATGAGCTTGACCCGGCTGATCACCGGGTCCTGCTGGATCAGGTCGAAGAACGCCGAGAGGCGGTCCACCTCGTGGAACTGCCTCGCCAGGGTGGCCGCGAGGTCGAAGCGGAAGCCGTCGACGTGCATCTCGGTCACCCAGTACCGCAGCGAGTCCATGATGAGCTGGAGGACGTAGGGATGCCGCATCAGCAGGCTGTTGCCGGTACCGGTGGTGTCGTAGTAGTGCGCCCAGTCGCCGTCGACCAGCCGGTAGTAGGAGGCGTTGTCGATGCCCCGGAAGGACAGCGTGGGGCCCATCTCGCTGCCCTCGGCGGTGTGGTTGTAGACCACGTCGAGGATCACTTCGAGACCGGCCGCGTGCAGCGCCTTGACCATCTCCTTGAACTCGTTGACCTGCTGGCCCCGGCTGCCGAAGGCGCCGTAGGCGTTGTGCGGGGCGAAGTAGCCGATGGTGTTGTAGCCCCAGTAGTTGGACAGGCCCCGGTCCTGCAACACCCCGTCCTGCACGAACTGGTGGACCGGCATCAGCTCGACGGCCGTGACGCCGAGCGAGGTGAGGTGCTCGATGACCGCGGGATGCGCGAGACCGGCGTAAGTGCCCCGGAGCCGCTCGGGTACCTCCGGATGGGTGCGGGTGAGGCCGCGGACATGGGCCTCGTAGATCACCGAGTCGGAGTAGGACCGCCGGGGCGGGCGGTCGTCGCCCCAGTCGAAGTAGGGGTCGGTGACCACACCCAGCATGGAGTGCCCGGCGCTGTCGGCCGGCGACGGTCCGCCCGGGGTGCGTTCGTACAGCGACGCGTGGTTGTCGATCTGACCGTCGACCGCCCGCGCGTACGGGTCCAGGAGCAGCTTCGCCGGATTGCACCGGTGCCCGACCTCCGGGTCCCAGGGGCCGGTCACCCGGTATCCGTAGCGCTGTCCCGGCCCGACGCCCGGCAGGTAGGCGTGCCAGACGAAGCCGTCGACCTCGGTGATCGGCACCGCCCGCCGGGTGCCGTCATCGTTCACCAGGACCAGCTCCACCCGCTCGGCGACCTCGCTGAACAGGGCGAAGTTGGTGCCCTGCCCGTCGAAGGAGGCACCCAACGGGTAGGGGTGCCCGCTCCACACGGACACCCCTTTCCGGGACTTCCGAGCCGTCACCGGGCGCCCTCCAGAACGCCCTCGGCGGAAGCGGCCAGCTGGGCGACGGGGAGGGCGCGGGGCACCCGCAGCGTCCGGCGCAGGCTGGGCGACGGCGCGGTCTTGACCAGCGGGACGCGCTCACCGGACCGGGCTCGCTGCGAAAACCAGATGATCTTGCTGCCGGTCTCCGGGGCACAGCACCCCCAGCCGTCGCTGGTGGCGGCGAGGTGCGCCAGGCAGGACCGCAGGTCCTGGTCCGGGCGCAGGTCACGGTCGTCGTCGCCGATGGCGGTGATGAGGTGCTGCCCGTTCCACCACATCTCGATGGACGTGTGCTTGTCCGTCGCATGATGGTCGATGGCGGTCAGCAGCAGTTCGGCACCGCGGCAGACGGGGTCCACGAGGTTGTCGAGGTCCCAGTAGCGCAGATGGGCGGCCAGGATGCGGCTGACCTGTCCCACCCGTTCCGGGCTGACCTCCACGTCGAGGTGGTAGTAGCAGGGCACTGCGGTCTTCATTGTCGCTTGCTCCTCACCCGGCGCGGCTCCCGCTCCCCTCACCCGTCCGGAAATCCGTTCCGGACGCGTAGCGTGAGCACTCATCGCTTCTGAGTCACTTCCCACAGTGCGGTCGCTACGCCATTCGTGCAACCTGAGAGACGCATGAGGTTGTTGAAGCTCCAACAAGACGCTCCGAGGTCAACCGTGCACCATGAGTGAAAGCCTCGATTCGCCGTAACGGCTCCGTGCCCTTCCGTGCCCGGACGCTCCCCGCCCGGGGACACGTGCCCACTCGAGAGCGTCGGAAGGAACGACACGGCCATGCTGCTACCCGCGAAGGCCGAGGTGGCCCGGCAGCTGCGGCGCTACCGGGCGTGGGAGCGCGTGATGCTCGCCTCGCCGCAGGACCGCGAGGTGCGGTCCACCTTCGAGGACTCGGGCTACACGCTGTGTGTGCTGATGGGCAAGCGATGCGCCCGGGAGGCGGTGGACGCGGCCGAGCGCTATCTGCGCACCAGCCTCGTCACCTATCTCCGGGACCAGGGCGGGCGGGCCCAGCTGAGCGGAAAGGTCCGGCGGAGCCCGCCCTCGGACCGGAGTTCCGCGCGGCAGTGATCCGCGGGCGGACCCCGCGGGAGGACACCTCGTCCTCCCGCGCACCACGGACCGCGGAGCCGGGCCCCGGGCCCGGCTCCGCACACGGCGGAGGTGAGACCCATGAAGGCGACAGAGGCAATCGGCCGTGTCCCGGTGCGTGACGTACGACCGGCCGTGGACGGCGGCGGGCGTCCGGCGAAGGCGGTCCCCGGCGAGACCTTCCAGGTCACCGCCACCGTCTTCCGCGAGGGTCAGGACGCCGTCGGAGCCAATGTGGTGCTGTGCGATCCCGCGGGCCGGGCCGGCCCCTGGGCCCCGATGCGGGAGCTGGTCCCCGGTACCGACCGCTGGGGCGCCGAGGTCACCCCGGACGCGACGGGCCGCTGGACATATCACGTGGAGGCCTGGAGCGCACCGCTGACCACCTGGCGGCGGCACGCACGGGTCAAGATCCCGGCCGGCATCGACACCGGTCTGGTCCTGGAGGAGGGCACCGAGCTCTACGCGCGCGCGGCCGGCCGGATGCCCGCGGGACCCGAGCGCGAGCGGGTCGCGGCGGCGGCCCGGGCCCTGGGCGACGACAGCCTCCCCCTGCACACCCGGCTGGCGAGCGCGCTGGCCCCGGACGTGGACGAGATCCTGGCCCGGTATCCGCTGCGGGAGCTGGTGACCTGTTCGGAGCCGTTGCCGCTGCTGGTGGAGCGGGAGCGGGCCCTGTACGGGTCCTGGTACGAGTTCTTCCCGCGTTCGGAGGGCACGCCCGAGCGGCCGCACGGCACGTTCCGCACCGCGGCCAGGCGCCTGCCGGCGATCGCGGGGATGGGCTTCGACGTCGTCTACCTCCCCCCGATCCACCCCATCGGGACCACCTTCCGCAAAGGCCGCAACAACACCCTCGCCCCCAC
>NZ_JBHZAN010000036.1:0-103281 GCF_042754285.1 Streptomyces sp. NPDC059224 | reverse complement strand
TCCGGTCTCGGTCAGGGGTGCATTACGGTGGGACACGAGGGCCTTTCGGTCAGGTGTAGACGTCGCAATCCACACCGAGCCAGAAGGCCCTCACCCATTTCAAGATCAGTCAGCCGTGAGCCCTGTCACCGTCCACAACCTCCCGGGACAGAACAGCTAGGGCCGGGCGATGCGGTGGAGCACGTTCGGGCGCAGTGGCCCTTCGGGTGCGGTGGGGTCGTCGAAGTCGCCGGCCGGGTCGCGGGTCATGCCGATGCGGCGCATCACCGCCTGCGAACGGAGGTTGGCGGCGGTGGTGACGGCGAGGATCTCGCCGAGCCCGAGCGTGTCGAAGCCGTGCGCCAGGACGGCCAGCGCGGCCTCGGTGGCATAGCCCTGCCCCCAGGCCGCGCGGGCGAGCCGCCAGCCGATCTCCACTCCCGTGAACGGCACGTCCTCGTCCACCTCGTCCAGGCCCGCGAAGCCGATGAACTCGCCCGTGGCCCGCACCTCGACCGCCCACCACCCGTAGCCCCGCCGGTCGAACTCGGCCTGGAACCTCGCCACGGAGGCGTCGCTCTGTTCACGGGTGAGCGGATCGCCCAGGTGCTCCCGCACCTCGGGATCGGCGTTCAGCGCCGCCCACGGTGCGAGGTCGGAGTCGCGCCAGGGGCGCAGGAGGAGGCGATCGGTGCGCAGTTCGGCCATGCCGCCCAGCCAAGAGGGCTTCCGCTCCCGGGGCAATCCCTTTTCTCCCGGTTCACCGGGCTGAACCGGGACGCACATGCCACTACGGCCTGGTCACCCCGATGGTCGCCTGCCTGATGGCGTTACTCGGTTCCGTGCCGGCCCTGCGCCGCACCACCCGCTCGACGGGCCGCCGCCGCGGTGAGAAGAGGCTGGGCCGGCTCGCCCTCGGGGCGGTCTCCCTCGGCTGCGGCATCTGGACCACGCACTTCATCGCGATGATCGGATTCAGCGTCGACGGCACGGGGGTGAGTTACGACGCGGCCCGCACGCTGCTGAGGCTCGTCGTCGCCATCGCGGTGGTGGCCTGCGGCGTCTTCCTGGTCGGCTAGCGGGGATCGGGCCCCGTCACCCTGGGCGCGGCCGGCGTCGTCACCGGTCTCGGGGTGGCGGCGAGGCACTACCTCGGCATGAGCGCGATGTATATCGGTGGGACCGTGCACTACGACGCCACGGTCGTCGCGCTGTCCGTGGTGATCGCCGTGATCGCCGCCACCGCGGCACTCTGGGCGGCGGTGGCGATCAGCGCGGTCCGGGCGACCGTCGGAGCCGGCCTCGTGACGGGTGCGGCCGTGTCCGCCATGCACCACACCGGCATGGCGGCGGTGAGCGTCCACGTCTGGCAGATGCAGGCGGGCGGCCAGTCCTCGACGAGCCTGCTGTCCTTCCTCCTGGTCATGCCGGCCGGCCCGGTCATGGCCCCGGTCCTGGCCGCAGCGATCGTCATGTCCGACCCGGAGGCCGGGGGCGGCCGGCGCGACCGGAACCCGGCCGAACACCCGCAGCCCGCGGCGACCGGACCCTTCACCTCCTGACGCCAACCTGGCGGTGGTGGACCCCGCCCGACCCGTCATCCCTGAGACACCCCTGGTCAGGAGGGGGACCGGCGGTCTAACGTCCGTCCATGGCAGCCTTCGACCCCTGGGACCCGGACTTCCTCGCCGACCCGTACCCCGCCTACGCCGAGCTCCGTTCCCGGGGCCGGGTGCTGTACTACGAGCCCACCGACCAGTGGCTGGTCCCGCACCACGCCGACGTCTCGGCGCTGCTGCGGGACCGGCGGCTGGGGCGGACCTACCAGCACCGCTTCACCCACGAGGACTTCGGGCGGACCGCCCCGCCGCCGGAGCACGAGCCGTTCCACACGCTCAACGACCACGGCATGCTCGACCTCGAACCCCCGGACCACACCCGCATCCGCCGCCTGGTGTCGAAGGCGTTCACCCCGCGCACGGTCGAGCGGCTCAAGCCGTACGTGGCGAAACTCGCCGGAGAGCTGGTCGACGGTCTGGTCCACGAAGGCGGCGGCGACCTGCTCGCCGACGTCGCCGAACCGCTGCCCGTCGCCGTCATCGCCGAGATGCTGGGCATCCCGGAGGCGGACCGGGCCCCGCTGCGGCCCTGGTCGGCGGACATCTGCGGAATGTACGAGCTGAACCCCTCCGAGGACACGGCCGCGAGGGCGGTCCGGGCCTCGGTGGAGTTCTCCGACTACCTGCGCGGGCTGATCGCCGAACGGCGCTCGGAGCCGGGCGAGGACCTGATCTCCGGACTGATCGCCGCACACGACGAGGGCGACCGGCTCACCGAGCAGGAGATGATCTCCACGGCCGTCCTGCTGCTGAACGCCGGCCACGAGGCGACCGTCAACGCCACGGTCAACGGCTGGTACGCCCTCTTCCGCAACCCCGCCCAGCTCGCCGCCCTGCGCGCCGACCACTCCCTGGTCCCCACCGCCGCCGAGGAGTTGATGCGCTACGACACCCCGCTCCAGCTCTTCGAACGCTGGGTGCTGGACGAGATCGAGGTCGACGGCACGACGATCCCGAAGGGCGCGGAGATCGCGATGCTCTTCGGCTCCGCCAACCACGACCCCGAGGTGTTCGGCCGTCCCGGGGAACTCGACCTCACCCGCCGCGACAACCCGCACATCTCCTTCAGCGCCGGCATCCACTACTGCATCGGCGCCCCCCTCGCCCGCATCGAGCTGGCGGCCTCCATGACGGCCCTGCTGGAGAAGGCCCCGACGCTGAGCCTGGCCGCGGAGCCGCGGCGGAAGCCGAACTTCGTGATCCGGGGCCTGGAAGGCCTGGGTGTCCGCGTCGAGTGATCAACCGTTCGGCTGATCACCGACCGATTCCGACGGCCGATCGCGGCTGACGGGTCAAGCCGTGCGTGCCTGCGCAGGGAGGCACCGTGACGGTTATGGCAGAGCGCACCTCGTCCCAGATGTCGGTCGGCGTGTTCGATCGGATCGCTGAATTCGCCGAGCGCGTGGACGACACCGTCAGGCTCCACCCGTGGGGCACTTCGCGGGGCAGGGGGACTGGGCCGATACCCCTGGGGTGCTGATGGTCGTGGAGGTCACCTCGTACGACTCGGACACCCACAACGGGGACCGGGTCGGGAAACCCCGCGCCTCGCCGAGGCGGGTATCCCGGTCTGCTTGCTCATCGACCGGGACAACCTCCCGGTCCTCGTGCACAGCGACCCGGACCCGGAGGGCGGATACCGGGACGTGCACGTGGTGAAGCTCGGGGGCAAGGTCACTCTCCCCGGCCCCGTCGGTATCGCCCCCGACACCGAGGAGATCAAGCAGTACGTCGACTGAGAGCCTGCCGTCAGGCGGTCATGTCCCGGCGTCCCAGTCCCGCGAGGCCGCCGCCCGCCAGCAGCACGGCCAGCCCCAGCAGGATCAGAACCGGCCCCCACGCCATCTGCTCGCCCGGCAGCTTCGGCAGGTGGCCGAAGGGGGAGAGGTCCAGGACGAGGCGGGGAGCGTTCAGGGCCGGGCCCACCCAGCCGATCAGCAGGACCGCCACCCCCGCTCCCCAGGCCGCGGGCGCCAGCCGGGGCGTGACCCCGTACAGCAGCAGCGCCAGGCCGCCGATCACCCAGACCGCCGGGAGCTGGACCAGGCAGGCGCCCAGCACCGGGCCCACCTCCTTGCCGAAGCCGGCCGCTAGGCCCACTCCGGCCAGCAGCATGATCAGAGCCGAGCCGCCGAAGGCGATCACGAGGTGCCCGGCCGCCCAGCGCAGTCGTCCCACCGCGCAGGCCAGCAGGGGTTCGGCGCGGCCCGCGGTCTCCTCGCCGTGCAGCCGGAGCACGGACGACACCACGTACAGGGCCGCGACCAGGCCCAGCATGCCGGCCATCGAGGCGAGGAACGCGTCCGTGAGCGCCCCGTGCCCGCCCATCCGCTCGAAGATCTCGCGGGCGTTCTCGTTGTCCCCGACCAGGTCGGCCGCGCCCTCCGCCAGCCCGCCGAAGACCACGCCCGACAGGAAGAAGCCGAGCGACCAGCCGAGCACCGCGCCCCGCTGGAGCCGCCAGGCGAGCGCGGCCGCCGAGCCGAGGGCTCCGGTGGCCCGGCCCGGACGGGCCGGGAAGAAGCTCATCCCCAGGTCACGGCGGCCGGCCAGGACGTAGGCCACCCCGGCCTGCACCAGCACCGCGGCCGTGAACAGCACCAGTACCCACCAGCGTTCGGCGGCGAAGGGGCGGAGATTCTCCAGCCAGCCCAGCGGCGACAGCCAGGTCAGCGGCGACGATCCGTCGGCACGGGCCGAGTCGCCCGCCGCGCGCAGCACGAAGGCCGCGCCGAGCACCGCCGCCGTGAGGCCCCGGGCCAGGCGTGCGCTCTCGGTGAGCTGGACGGCGACCGCGGCCGTCGTCGCGAAGACCATGCCGGTTCCGGCCAGGCCCAGCCCGAAGGAGAGGGCCCCGGCGATCCCCTGTCCGGCCAGGCCCGCCGTGATCAGCAGGGCCAGTACGCCGTTGGCGACGGCCGCCGCCAGCAGGGCCGCGGTCAGCGCCGCCCGGCGGCCCACCGCGCCGGACGCCAGCAGCTCGGCCCGGCCGGTCTCCTCCTCCTCGCGGGTGTGGCGTACGACGACGAGCAGGCCGGTGACGGCTGCGAGGAGACCGGCGTACACGCCCACCCGCCAGGCGGTCAGACCGCCGAGCGAGGTGTCGTGGAGCGGGCCGATCAGCGCCCGGAAGGAGGCGTTGGTCTGCAACTGACGGACGAGATCGGTACGTTCGGACTCCGTGCCGTACAGGGTCTTCAGCGTGTTCGGCATGGAGAGGACCATCAGCGCGTTCACCGCGATCCAGACCGGTGTCGTCACGCGGTCGCGGCGCAGCGCGAAGCGCAGGAGCGTGCCGGTGCCGCTGAGGGTGGTCATCGGGTGACCGCCTCGTCCGCGTAGTGGCGGAGGAAGAGCTCCTCCAGGGTCGGCGGCGTGGAGGTCAGGGACCGCACGCCGGTCCGGCTCAACGAGCTGAGTACGGCTGTGAGTTGCCCGGCGTCGACCTGGAGGCGGACCCGGTGGCCCTGGACGTCGAGGCCGTGGACGCCGGGGAGGTGGGCCAGCCCGTTCGGCGGCCCGGCGAGTTCGGCGGTCACGCTGGTGCGGGTGAGGTGACGCAGGTCTGCGAGTGAACCGGACTCGACCGTACGGCCGTTGCGGATGATGCTGACGCGGTCGCAGAGTTCCTCGACCTCGCTCAGGATGTGGGAGGACAGCAGGACGGTCCGGCCGCGGTCGCGCTCCTCCGCCACGCAGCGCTGGAAGACCTCCTCCATCAGGGGGTCGAGGCCGGAGGTCGGCTCGTCCAGGATCAGCAGGTCCACGTCCGAGGCGAACGCGGCGACCAGGGCGACCTTCTGGCGGTTGCCCTTGGAGTAGGTGCGGCCCTTCTTGGTGGGGTCCAGTTCGAAGCGGTCGAGCAGATCGGCCCGGCGGCGGGCGTCGACGCCACCGCGCAGCCTGCCGTACAGGTCGATGACCTCGCCGCCCGAGAGGTTGCGCCAGAGGGCGACGTCCCCGGGGACGTAGGCGATCCTGCGGTGCACCTCCACGGCGTCCTTCCAGGGGTCGCGGCCGAGGATCTGCGTGGCGCCGGAGTCGGGGCGCAGCAGGCCGAGCAGGACCCGGATGGCGGTGGACTTCCCGGCGCCGTTCGGGCCGAGGAAGCCGTGCACCTCGCCGGCCTCGACGTCCAGGTCGAGGCCGTCCAGGGCGTGGGTGCGGCCGAAGGACTTGTGCAGCCCGGCGACCTTGATTGCCTTCGTCATGGTTCCGAACGTACGCTGTCTTCAGAAATTTGTGAAGTTAAGGAAGTGCAGAAACCGCGGCTAGGGTGGTGACCATGACTACGGATGCGACGGGACGTGACGAGGAGGCCGTCTCGAAGTTCGTCGAGAGCTTCGCGGCGCAGCTCGTCGAGGCCGGGATGCAGCGCATGCCGGCCCGGATCTTCGCGGCCCTGCTGTCGTCCGACCCGGGCACCCTGACCTCGGCGGAACTGGGGGAGAAGTTGCAGGTCAGCCCGGCGGCGGTGTCCGGCGGGGTGCGCTACCTGGCCCAGCAGCACATGGTCGCGCGCGAGCGGGAACCGGGCTCCCGGCGGGAGCGGTACCGGGTGCACAGCGACCAGTGGTACGAGGCCCTCACCAACCGGGAGACCGTGCTCAAGCGCTGGGAGGGGGCGCTGCGGGAGGGCGTGAGCAGCCTCGGCGCCGACACCCCGGCGGGGCGGCGGATGGCCGAGACACTCGCGTTCTTCGAGTTCGTGGACGGGGAGATCGCCCCGATGATGGAGCGCTGGCGGGTCCACCGGGCAGAACGGTTCGGCACCGAGCCCGTCTAGGGGCCCCGCGGGCGCGGGGAACTGCGCGACCGGCCTCCCGCCGGGCCGCAGGTGCACGCGCACCCGCGGGGGCGTCGCGGCCGAGCCGCGGAACCGGCGCTACGAAACCCCCGGCACCGTGAGCCCCCAGGCCCCCTCGACCACCCGCCAGGTCCGCCGCCGTACCGGACCGGTCACCCCCACGTCGGCCCGGTACCGGAAGTCCGCGCCCGTCACCGTCACCGTCCGCCCGGCGGCCCGTACCGGCGTCGCCTCCGCGCCCACCGACAGCGGCCGTACCTCCACCTCGGCCAGCCCGTCGCGGCCGCCCGGGATCACCGAGATCCCCTCCACCGGCTGGTCCAGGTCCACCACCGTCAACCCGTCGACCTCGACCCGCAGCCGCGCGGGTCCGGGACGGGTCACGGCCGGGGCCGGGCGGGCGGACAGAGACCGTACGAGGGTCTGGTACGGACGCAGCCACCCCCGGGCCGGTACCGGCTCCGCCGCCGCCGCTGCCGCCGTCGCCGGCGGCGGGATCCGCAGCGCGCCCAGCACCACCCCGTCGCTGTCGTCGACCAGGAGATCCAGGCGGCGCTCCACGCCGTCCAGGACGGCCCGCGCCGCCGCCACCGCACCGGTGGGCACCCCCAGCGCGTGCGCGACGCCCAGCGCACCCCCCACCGGGACCACGGACAGCACACATCCGGCCAGCTCCCGCTGCCGGTGCAGAAAGGTCACCGCACGGATCAGCGCACCGTCGTCGCCCACCACCACCGGCCGCCGCGACCCCCTCCGGGCCAGCACCCGGGCAAATTCCTCGGGACTGTCCGGCAGACACACCTTCGTGGTCGCACCCGCGCTGAGCACGTCTTTCGCGATCCGGACGGACTCACCGTCCGTCTGCCGTGCCGCCGGATCGATGATCACCAGCAGCTGATCGGACCGCGCGAATGTCGCCACCTCGGTCGTGCCTCGCTTCCTCGGGTAGCATCACTGTGCAAGAGCCCCTTGCGCTGTTGCGCCAGGGGCTTCGTCTATTCCGGGGCATCCGGTCCGACGGTTGTGCGGCCAACGACGGTCGCGGTGGTACGCGGCGACGAACCTTACGCGTACGCCCCTGACCTTGGACATGCCCCGCCCGGAAGGGGTGTACGCGCGTGCCCGCACTTGTGCTGCTCGGTGCTCAGTGGGGTGACGAAGGCAAGGGAAAGGCGACGGATCTGCTAGGCGGCTCCGTCGACTACGTGGTGCGATACCAGGGTGGCAACAACGCCGGCCACACGGTCGTCGTCGGCGACCAGAAGTATGCGCTCCACCTCCTCCCTTCCGGAATCCTCTCGCCTACGTGTGTTCCGGTCATCGGCAACGGCGTCGTCGTCGACCCCTCGGTCCTGCTCTCCGAGCTGAGCGGTCTGAACGAGCGCGGCGTCGACACGTCCAAGCTCATGATCAGCGGTAACGCGCACATCATCACGCCGTACAACGTGACCGTCGACAAGGTGACGGAACGCTTCCTCGGCAAGCGGAAGATCGGTACGACGGGGCGCGGCATCGGCCCGACCTACGCGGACAAGATCAACCGCGTCGGCATCCGGGTCCAGGACCTCTACGACGAGTCGATCCTGACCCAGAAGGTCGAGGCGGCCCTCGACGTCAAGAACCAGGTCCTCACCAAGCTCTACAACCGGCGCGCGATCGCCGTCGACCAGGTCGTCGAGGAACTGCTGACCTACGCGGACAAGCTCGCCCCGTACGTCGCCGACACGGTCCTGGTCCTCAACCAGGCCCTGGAGGAGGACAAGGTCGTCCTGTTCGAGGGCGGCCAGGGCACGCTGCTGGACATCGACCACGGCACGTACCCCTTCGTCACCTCGTCCAACCCGACGGCCGGCGGCGCCTGCACCGGCTCCGGCGTGGGCCCGACGAAGATCAGCCGGGTCATCGGCATCCTCAAGGCCTACACGACCCGCGTCGGCGCCGGCCCGTTCCCGACCGAGCTGTTCGACGAGGACGGCGAGGCGCTGCGCCGGATCGGCGGCGAGCGCGGTGTCACCACCGGCCGGGATCGCCGCTGCGGCTGGTTCGACGCGGTGATCGCCCGCTACGCGACCCGCGTGAACGGCCTGACCGACTTCTTCCTCACCAAGCTGGACGTCCTCACCGGCTGGGAGCAGATCCCGGTCTGTGTCGCGTACGAGATCGACGGCAAGCGCGTCGAGGAACTGCCCTACTCGCAGACCGACTTCCACCACGCGAAGCCGGTCTACGAGACCCTGCCCGGCTGGTCCGAGGACATCACCAAGGCCAAGACCTTCGCGGACCTGCCGAAGAACGCGCAGGCGTACGTGAAGGCCCTGGAGGAGATGTCCGGCGCCCCGATCTCCGCGATCGGCGTGGGCCCGGGCCGCAACGAGACGATCGAGATCAACTCGTTCCTGTAGGCCGCCGGTTCACAGCGCCTCTTGGGCCGGTCTTGGGAATCCTTGACCGGCCCTTGGGTCATCCGTGGTTACGCCGGTAACGGTCGGAGGTCAGCATCTACGCGGGTAGCCCGCCGCCTCCCGCACGCAACTCCCGTCCGTATCGCCCTTCCAGGAGCCCTGAATGCCCGTCAATCCCATGAACCGCCGCGAGTTCGTGCAGAAGTCGGCCGTCACCGGAGCGGCCGTGGCCGTCGCGGGAACCGTCGGAACCGGCACCGCCGAGGCCGCCGAGCGCGGCCACGCCAAGCCCCCGAAGGCGCCGAAGACCTGGAGCTTCTCCATCCTGGGCACCACCGACCTGCACAGCCACGTCTTCAACTGGGACTACTACACCAACGCGGCGCCGGTGGACGCCAAGGGCAACACGTACGGCATCGCGCGCATAGCCACCCTGGTGAAGAACCTCCGCAAGGAGAAGGGCGAGGGCCGGGTCCTCCTCGTCGACGCCGGCGACATCATCCAGGGCACCTCCCTCGCCTCGTACTACGCGAGCGTCGACCCGATCACCGGCAGGAACGGCAAGCGCGGCCCCAAGCACCCCATGGCGATCGCCATGAACGAGATGCGCTACGACGCGGCCGCCCTCGGCAACCACGAGTTCAACTACGGCATCGAGACCGTCCGCACCTTCGAGAAGCAGTGCGACTTCCCGCTGCTCGGCGCCAACGCCCTGGACGCCAGGACGCTCAAGCCCGCCTTCCGGCCCTACACCGTCAAGCACATCAAGGTCCCGCACGGCCCGGACATCAAGGTCGGCATCCTCGGCCTCACCAACCCGGGCATCGCCCTGTGGGACAAGGACAACGTCTCCGGGAAGATGGCCTTCACCGGCCTGGTCGAGCAGGCGAAGAAGTACGTGCCGCGGCTGCGCGCCCTCGGCTGTGACGTCGTCTTCCTCACCGACCACTCGGGCCTGGACGGCTCGACGTCGTGGGGCGACGAACTCCCCTACGTGGAGAACGCGTCGAACCTGGTCGCCGAGCAGGTGCCCGGCATCGACGCGATCCTCGTCGGCCACACCCACGTCGACGTCCCGACGTACACGGTGAAGAACGCGGAGACGGGCGAGGACGTGCTGCTCTCCGAGCCGTACTGCTACGGCTACCGCCTCTCCGTCTTCGACTTCGAGCTGGAGCACGTGCGCGGCTCCTGGAAGATCACCAAGAAGACCGCCACCACCCTGAACAGCAACACGGTCGCCGAGGACCCGCGGATCACCGAACTCCTCACCGCCGACCACGAGCTGGTGGTCAAGTACGTCAACACCGCGATCGGCACCAGCACCGTGGCGATGTCGACGGCGGAGGCCTGCTGGAAGGACGTCCCCGCCATCGACTTCATCCAGCAGGTCCAGATGGACGCGGTGAAGGCGGGCCTGTCGGCGGCGGACGCCGCGCTCCCGCTGATCTCGGTGGCCGCCTGCTTCAGCCGGACGGCCACCATCCCGGCCGGTGACGTGACGATCCGCGACGTGGCGGGCCTGTACGTCTACGAGAACACCCTGTACGGCAAGAAGCTCACCGGCGCCCAGGTCAAGGACTACCTGGAGTACGCGGCGAAGTACTACCACCAGGTGCCGGCGGGCACGGCGGTGGACACCGCCACCCTCACCAACGCCAACAGCTTCTGGGACTACATGTACGACATGGCGACGGGCGTCGACTACGAGATCGACATCGCGGCCGCCGAGGGCTCGCGCATCAAGAACCTGACCTACAACGGCACCGCGGTCGCCGACGACCAGGTCTTCGTCGTCGCCGTCAACAACTACCGCGCCAACGGCGGCTCCGGCTACCCGCACATCGCCGCCGCCGAGATCGCCTACAGCTCCACCAACCAGGTCCGCGACCTGATGGTCGCCTACGCCACAGCGAAGGGCACCATCGACCCGTCGACGTTCGCGGCGACCAACTGGAAGCTGACGCAGGGCGGGACGCCGGTCTTCGCGTAGCCCGGTGCGGGGGGCGAGTTCACCGGGTCCGGCGAACTCGCCCCCCCGCACGTCAGCCCGGTCGCCTCACCGTGCCGTTCCGGCCGGTTCGCAGAGCCGGGTCGCGACCTGGACGAGACCGGCGACCGCTCGGGAGCGGCTGTGGGGTGGCCAGGCGATCACGGTCGTGACCGGCGGCGCGTCCGGCACCGGTACGGCGGCCAGGTCCTCGCGCAGCTGGGACCGGACCGACTCCGGCACGACACAGCAGGCGCGGCCCAGCGCGACCAGCTGGTACAGCTGGGCCTGGTCCCGGACCTCCGGACCGGGCCCCTGCGGGTACCTGCCGTCGCGGCCCCGCCATCGCGCCAGGGGCAGGTCGGCCAGTTCGGTGACATCGGTCATCCGCACCCGGTCGCCGGCGGTGAGCGCGTGCCCGGCCGGCACCACCACGACCTGACTCTCCGTCTGCAGTTCCTCGGTGTCGAACCCCGCCGTGCTGTCGAACGGCAGGGGCAGCAGGGCCACGTCGGCCCGGCCGTCGCGCAGCATGCGTTCCTGCTCGCCGACCCCGCACAGCAGCAGGTCGACGGTGACCGCACCGGGTTCGGCGGCGTAGGCGTCGAGCAGCTTCGCCAGCAGGTCGCCGGACGCGCCCGCCTTCGTGGCGAGGACCACACCGGCCTGGCCGTGCGCCGCGAGGGCCGCACGCCGGGTGCGCTGCTCGGCGGCCTCGACGGCGTCCAGCGCCGCCCGTGCCTCCCGCAGCAGCACCGAACCGGCCTCGGTCAGGGCGACCGCACGGCTGGTGCGCTCCAGCAGGGCCGCCCCCAGCCGTCGTTCCAGCTGACGGATGGCCCGCGACAACGGTGGCTGCGCGATGCCGAGCCGCTGCGCCGCCTTCCCGAAGTGCAGTTCCTCGGCGACGGCCACGAAGTACCGCAATTCGCGTGTCTCCACGCCCTCCATGCTACCGATCCGACCGGGATCGATACCCGTGCGGTATCGCCGCGCACCCGATCGGTGTTGGCCCGGCCTGCCCGGTCCGCGCCAGGATCGACGACATGACCGACGACATGACCGAAGACATGACCGAGCAGAAGACCGCGCTGGTGACCGGCGCGAACAAGGGCATCGGATACGAGATCGCGGCCGGCCTGGGCGCCCTCGGCTGGAGCGTCGGCGTCGGGGCCAGGGACGCGGAGCGCCGGGAGGCCGCCGTCGCGAAGCTGCGCGCGGCGGGGGTCGACGCGTTCGGCGTGCCGCTCGACGTGACCGACGACGCGAGCGTGACCGCCGCGGCCGGGCTGGTGGAGGACCGCGCGGGACGCCTCGACGCACTCGTCAACAACGCCGGCATCACCGGCAGCGCGCCGCAGGCGCCCACGACCGTCGACGTCGCGACGGTACGGGCCGTCGTGGAGACCAACGTCATCGGCGTCATCCGCGTCACCAACGCGATGCTCCCGCTGCTGCGCCGCTCGCCGTCCCCGCGGATCGTCAACGTCTCCAGCAGCGTCGGCTCCCTCACCCGCCAGTCCGCGCCCGGCGCCGACATGGGACCGATCGCCGTCGCCTACTCGCCGTCCAAGACGTTCCTCAACGGCGTCACCGTCCAGTACGCCAGGGAACTGCAGGACACGAACATCCTGATCAACGCCGCGTGCCCCGGCTACTGCGCGACCGACCTCAACGGCTTCCGGGGCGTCCGCACACCGCAGCAGGGCGCGGCCACCGCGATCCGCCTCGCGACCCTGCCGGACGGCGGCCCCACCGGCGGCTTCTTCGAGGACGACGGGGTGGTTCCCTGGTGACCCGCACGGTGGCACGGGCTCAGCCCTGTTGAGCAGCCGTACTCAGGCGGGGGCGTGCGGGCGGGGGTGAGATGGAAGGCATGAGCTTTCCGCCGCCGCCCTGTCCGCCGCCGTGCCCGCCGTCGTACGGCCCCGCGGTCCCGCCGGGGCGGACCCGGCCGGGCGGGACCCTCGGAGTGGTCTTCGCCGTGGTGGCCGCGCTGCTGCTCGCGGTCGCAGTGACCGTGAACGGGCTGTTGTTCTTCGGTATGGCCTTCGCCGGTGACAGCTGCGGCACCTCGGCGGGGACCCAGCGGTTCTGCGACGACTCCGGCGTGTGGATGCTCGTCGCGATGTTCGGACCGTCGGTCGCGCTGGCCGCCGCGGCGGCCACGGCCGTCCTCGGGGCGGTGTGGGTCCGGCGGCCGTGGACCGCCCTGGTACTGGGCGTGCCGGTCTACGCGGCCGGGCCCGCGCTCGCCCTGTTCAGCGTGTTCGGTTGGACGACGGGGCCGTTGATGCCCGGCTGCCGCGCACCGTGTTTCACTCCCCGGAGTGAAATGTGTGAACTAAAGCCCAGGAAAAGGGCGTTCCGACTTGCGCTCGCATCTTTGCGTGGCCCTAAAGTCACGATCAACAGATTGCCCCCGCGGTGCGCCAACACCCGGGGGCTCGACACAAGGAGCTAGACCTCCCGTGCGCGTTCATCGTACGGCGCCTCCGCGCGCCTTCGCAGCCTTCGCCAACTCCCGCTTCGGGGAGCGTCGTCTGTCCTGGGCGGCCGCGGGCGTACTGGCGTACCTCCTGAGTCTTCCGAGCGGCTCGTGGGTCACGGAGCGCATCCTCGCGGCACGGCGCCGGGAAGGGTGCATGACGGTAGTCGCCTCCCTGCGTGAGCTGGAGGAACGGGGCTATCTGCGGCGGGTGGTGCAACGGGATCCGGTGACACGGCAGTACTCGACGACCTGCGAGGTGTTCGAGAGGTCGTGCGAATACGGGTCACCAAGGGGTGAACTGCGGAAAGTTCACCCGGCGGCCGCGTAAGGACCAGAAGAAGGAACGTGGATGACTGCCTTGCTCGACCGGCCTGAGACGGTATACCAGAGGTATACTTGCGTCATGGCTGACACCACCGTCAAGGTCGACCCTGCCGTTCGTGACCGCCTCATGGTGCTCGCCCGAGAGCGTGGGATGACCATGCGCGACCTGATCGCCGAGCTCGCGGGGGCCACGCCCACGCAGGAGGAACTGCGCAAGCGGTACGAGGAGACGAGGGCGTACTGCGAAACGCACTTCGGTGTGACGTTCACCGACGAGGAGCACGACCGGGTGGAGAAGGTCTGGCAGGACCTTGAGGCCGGCCGGCCCGTGGACAGTCTGTGACCGCCATGAGGGCCGGTTCCACCGGCGTCGTCTTCGACGAGTCCGCTCTGCTGGCGCTCGGCTCGGGGAACTCGCTGGCCTCCCACTTCGTGGCGAACGCGGAGCACGGACCCACCCGGCACGTCTATGTGCCCGCACTCTGCCTGGCCGCCGCCGACGGCATGCGCAAGGGCGTCGCGGAGCACATCGGCGCCCTTCCCGCCGTCGAGATCGTGGAGTTGGACTTCGCCGGCGCCTGCACGGTCGGCGCACTGTTGCGTGACGGCGTGCAATGGCGGCTCGGGCACGCGGTCCATCTGTCCCGGCCGACGGTCGGCTGGCCCGACGGGCGTCACGTGGTGACCGTCGAGCCCGGCCTCTACGCCGACCTGCCCCTCGTCCGCACGATCAGGCTGCCGCACCAGCGGTGACCGCACACCGGGCGGGGCGTCTGTGCACCGGGCGCCCCGCCCGTCAGCTGAACACGATCATCGAACCCTGGGCCAGGCTGCGGGTCGCGGCGGCGTGCAGGCCCAGCCAGACGTGCCGTTCCCGGGCGAACGGGCTCGGGTCGTAGGGCGCCGGGACGGCCGGTTCCTCCAGGTCGGTCGGTGCGGACGGGGCCTGCGGGGCGGCCGGCGGGTTCGCCGGGTCGATGCCGATCGACGGGGCCACGTACTCCAGCTCGCGCAGCAGGCTCTGCGAGGAGCCCAGCGGGCCGCCGCTCGCGAGGAGCTCGTCGCTGGAGAGCGGGTTCGGGAAGTCGAGCGGGACGTACGCGCCCGCGTGGTCGTAGTGCCAGACGAGGTGCGACTGCTGGGCCGTCGACTCGAACATCTCCAGGAGCTGCTCGTAGTCGCCGCCCAGGTCGTCCACCGGGGCGACGGGCAGGCCGCAGACCTGGAGGAGATAGGCGCGGCGCAGGAAGTGGAGCGCGTCGTAGTCGAAGCCGGCCACGGGCGCCACCTCGCCGGACAGTCCCGGCATGTACTGGTACACCGGCACCGGGGGCAGCCCGGCCTCGGCGAGCACCTTGTTGTATTGCGCGAGTTCCTCGGCGAACGGGTTGTCGGGCGTGTGGCACAACACGTCGACGAGCGGTACCAGCCAGAGGTCACAGGCCAAAGAGGGCTCCTCGTATCGGCGCGATATCTGCGCGTTCACGGCAAGTGTTCAGCTAGGTGGTCAGGGAAGAGTAATCGGTGCGGCGCCGGTCAGCGCCCCTCGTGCAGGTCCCATACCCAGACCCCACCGGTCCACCTGGCGGGTTTTCCGGTCAGAGCCTGCACCGCCTGGCGCAGCTTGTCGTCGTTGGGCTGCGGCGCGACCACCAGGACGCCCGCCTTCCAGTACGCGAAGTCCTTCGCCGCCTGCGCCCGCCAGTTCTTGCCGATCACCGGCACCTTGCCGCTGTACCGGACGTCACGCAGCAGGGTGGAGGTGTAGCGGGGGACGGCACCGTAGATGCCGATGCGGTCCTCGCCGTAGGGGCCGTTGAAGTATCCGCCGGGGAGCTTGAAGCCGAGGTCCGCCGACGTCTGCCAGTGCAGCGCCTCCGCGGACCCGGGATCGGGGAGCGGGAGCGGGACGAGGGACTCGCCCTTGCCGACGTACGACTTCCACATCCCGCTCGTGACGAACTCCGGGACCGGCGTCCGCGGCACGGACTTGAGGGGGGCGGGGACGATCGGGAGCAGCGCGAGCGCGATGGCGAGCAGGCCGAAGTACTGGGTGCCGACCCGGCGGGCGCCCAGCACCCTTTCGAGGGCGAGCGCGAGCAGCACGCCCAGCGCCGGGGCGCAGATCATCGCCACCCGGCCCTCGATCACCGACTCGAAGAGCGGCAGCTTCCGCACCAGCGCCCAGGGGCCCGGATACACCGTGTCCGTCAGCGGGATCCGGATCTTCGGGCCCAAGGACAGGACCGCCGCGGCCAGGGACGTGAACGCCAGCGCCCTGACCAGGGGCCGCGACCACAGCCGTACCACGACCGCGAAGGCGAGCAGGACCAGCGGCCAGCCGTAGAAGGCGTTCTGCTCGGTGGGGTTGAGGGACAGCTCGTTGGCGCGGCCCGCGTCCCCGAAGAGCATCGAGCGTTCGGAGAAGGCGAGGAGCGAGAGCGGGCTGTTTCCCGCGTTGTCGCCGTGCAGGACGCTGTGGTAGCTCTGCGCGCCGCTGAACTGCCAGTACAGGGGGTAGGCCACGAGCGGGAGGCAGACCGCGCCCGCGATCAGCAGGCCCTTGCCCAGGGGACGCCAGGACTCCTTCGCGACCTGCGGTCGTACGGCCGCGTAGGCGGCGGCGAACAGGACCATGCCCAGCGCCGCGAGCAGGAACGGCTCCTCGCCCAGGAAGACCTGGTAGGCCGCCATCAGGCCGAGCACGACCCCGTCCCGCCGGACGCGGGTGCCCGCGGCCAGGCGCAGGGCGCGGTCGATGATCAGCGGGATCATGAACAGGATCACGAAGTTGGGGTGCGCGTTGGCGTGGCTGACCATCGGCGGCGCGAAGGCCGCGAGGGCCGCGCCGAGGAAGGCGGCACCCCGGTGCCGTACCACCCGCTTCACGATCAGCCAGTACCAGGCGACGGCGGTCGCGGCCAGGCCCACCGCCATGCAGACGGAGAGCGAGACGGCCGGTCCGGCGAGCAGCGTGAGCGGGGCGAACGGGACGGAGACGCCCAGCATGACCGTGTTGGCCATCAGGTTGACGCCGTCGGGGAAGTTCTGGAGGTCGGAGAAGAACGGGTTGCGCAGGTGCGCCAGGTTGTCCGCGGTCACCGCGAAGAACCACTCCCACTGGTTCTGGTCCTGGAGGGAGTCGACGAGATAGCGGTGGCCCGGGTCGAAGAAGCGGCCCGAGTAGAGCGCGACCGACAGGGCCAGGAAGAGCACCGGGACCAGCAGGTCGACCGGGCGCAGCCGGCGCAGCCGGAGACGGGCCAGGTCGGCGAGGACCTTCGGGTAGGCCAGCGGGCCGACCTTGGAGCCCGGCTGGTGGCTCCAGCGGACCGGCACTTCGGCGATGGAGCCGCCCTCGCGGTGCAGGTGCTGCAGGACCTCGACGTCGATGCCCCAGCCGTCCAGACGGGAGTCGGCGAAGGCCTCCCGGGCCCGGTCGCCGTCGAACAGCTTGAAACCGCACTGGGTGTCCTTGATGCCGGGCACCGCGGTGGCCCGTATCAGCAGGTTCCCGGCACGGCCGAGCAGCTCGCGCAGCCGGTGCTGGTGGTCGGATATCTCCGCGCCCGGTACCGCGCGCGAGCCGATCGCGGCCGCGTTTCCCTCGCTGAGCGCCTTGTCGAGCCGCTCCAGCTCCTCGATCGGGGCCGCGAGGTCGGCGTCGGTGACCAGCACCCGGCGGCCGGTGCTGGCGGCGACCCCGAGGCGCAGGGCGTTGCCCTTGCCACGGTTGCGGTCGCCGGTGACCAGGCGGACGCACGGATGCCCTAAGGCGGCGACCTCGCGCGTGCCGTCGGTGGAACCGTCGTCGGAGACGATCACTTCCCAGGTGCCGAAACGGGACTCGTTGTCGGCGAGGTACCGGGTGACGGCGTCGAGCGTCGGGCCGAGCCGTGCCTCCTCGTTGTACGCGGGAACGACCACGGACAGGTCGACGGTCTCCGAGGGCGCGGTCATCCGTTCTCCGACAGACGCTCGATGAGGGCGAGGGAGTGTGCGTTGTACGCGGTGACGATCCCCCGGGCGGCCTCGGTGTCCCGCCGGGACAGCGCGTCGACCAACTCGGTGTGCCGGGACCACAGGTACCCGCGCAGATCGGGCAGCCGGCGCAGGTGCCGCACCGCGCACACCCAGGACTGCACGCGCAGCCGGTGCAGGAAGTCGCCGAGGTAGGGGTTGCCGAACAGGGTGGACAGCTCGCGCCAGAAGCGCAGGTCGTAGCCGATCAGCACGGAGAGGTCGCCGGCGGTCGCGGCCCGCTGGGCCTCCTCGCCGCGCCGGCGGACCGCCGCCAGTGCGGCCGCGACCCGCGGCTCGCCGGGGTCCTTGAAGGCGGGGTGACGGCCTTCGTCGAGGGCGTGGAACATACCGTCGACGACCAGGCTGCGGGCCTCGATCATGTTTTGGTAGTCGGTGAGGGTGTACTCCGGGACCCGGAAACCGCGGTGCTGGTCGGCTTCGAGGATGCCCTGCGCGGACAGGTCGACCAGGGCCTCGCGGACCGGCGTGGCGGAGACCCCGTACTGGTCGGCGATCTCCTTGACCGTGAACTCCCGGCCCGGCTGGAGGCGCCCGGCGAGCACCTCGTCACGGAGCGCGTCCGCGATCTGCTGGCGCAGGGTACTGCGGGTCACAGCGCCGTTGCCCGGCATGGTCGGGTGCCTCTCCTCACGCGTTCGGGTGACGTGCTCGCTTACGTGTACATCTACGAGCACGCCACCTTACGCGTTCCCCCGGGGGCGCGGGGATCGCGACCGGCCCCCGCCGGACCCGCGTCCCGCCCCGCCCGCGGCGCCCCTACACCGTGTACTCGTCGGCCACGCTCAAGGCGGAGTCCAGGGCGGCGAAGCCCTCCTTCAGCTCGGCCTCGGTGACGTTGCACGGCGGCACGACATGCGTCCGGTTCATGTTCACGAACGGCCACAGACCCTGCCGCTTGGCGGCGGCGGTGAACGCGGCCATCGGCGCGTTGGCCTCCCCGGCCGCGTTGTACGGCACCAGCGGCTCCCGGGTCGCCCGGTCCTTCACGAGGTCCAGCGCCCAGAACATGCCGGTGCCGCGCACCTCGCCCACGCTCGGGTGCCGCTCGGCCAGCGCGGCCAGGGCGGGCCCGACGACGTCCGCGCCGAGCCGCTTCGCGTTCTCGACGACACCTTCGTCCGCCATCACGTCGATGGTGGCGACGGCGGCGGCACAGGCCAGCGGATGCCCGGAGTACGTCAGCCCGCCCGGGTAGGGCCGCCGGGCGAAGGTCGCGGCGATCCGCTCGCTGATGGCGACACCGCCGAGCGGCACGTACCCGCTGTTCACGCCCTTGGCGAAGGTCATCAGGTCGGGTACGACCCCGAACAGGTCGGCGGCGAACCACTCACCCGTGCGTCCGAACCCGGCCATGACCTCGTCCAGGACGAAGACGATCCCGTGCCGGTCGCAGATCTCGCGGACGCCCGCCAGGTATCCGGCCGGCGGGACCATGATCCCGGCGGTTCCCGGCACCGTCTCCAGAACGATCGCCGCGACCGTGCCCGGTCCCTCGAACGCGATCGTGGTCTCCAGGTGCTCCAGCGCCCGCGTGCTCTCCTGCTCCTCGGTCTCCGCGTAGAAACGCGAGCGGTACAGGAAGGGCGCCCAGAAGTGCACGACCCCGGCGGCGGCTCCGTCGGAGGGCCAGCGGCGCGGGTCGCCGGTGATGTTGACCGCCTGCTGGGTGCCGCCGTGGTACGAGCGGTAGGCGGACAGCACCTTCGGGCGGCCGGTGTGCAGCCGGGCCATGCGCACGGCGTGCTCGATCGCGTCCGCGCCCCCGTTGGTGAAGAAGATCTTGTCCAGGTCGCCGGGGGTCCGCTCGGCGATCAGCCGGGCCGCCTCCGACCGGGCCGCCACCGCGAAGGCGGGCGCGAAGGTGGTCATCTGCGCGGCCTGCTCCTGGATCGCGGCGACGACCTTCGGATGCTGGTAGCCGATGTTGGTGAAGACGAGCCCGCTGGTGAAGTCCAGGTATCGCCTGCCGTCGTAGTCCCAGAAGTACGACCCTTCGGCACCGGCCACGGCCGGCGGGTCGATGAGGTCCTGCGCGGACCAGGAGTGGAAGACATGCGCACGGTCGGCTGCCTTCACGGCGGCTCCGGCCTGGGGATTGGGCTGAGGGGTCATGGCGCCGAGCCTAGGAGCGCCCGGTGCCGACGCGATATCGGCGACATGTTCCATGGTCAGGGGGATTCCGCGACAGTTTGTCCACGGCCGGTGGATATAACGGAGCGACCGGTACCTGTTACGGAACCGTAGACAAGGCGGGTCCCGGCCACCGGAGCGGCCGGAATATTCTCGGCTGGATCACAAGTGTGGAGAAGGGGCGGATCTGCCATGGAGAAGCTGGGGCCCGGGGATCCGCAGCACATCGGGAGGTACCGGCTGCTGGCACGGCTGGGCGCGGGCGGCATGGGGCAGGTGTATCTCGCCCGGTCCGAGCGCGGCCGTACCGTCGCCGTGAAGCTGGTGCGGGCGGAACTCGCCGCGCAGGAGGACTTCCGGGCCCGCTTCCGGCAGGAGGTGCGCAACGCCCAGCGGGTCGGCGGGTTCTGGACCGCGCCCGTCCTCGACGCCGACACCGAGGCCGCCGTGCCGTGGGTGGCCACCGGCTATGTCGCCGGGCCGAGCCTCCAGCGGGTCGTCGAGCAGGACCACGGGCCGCTGCCCGAGCGGTCGGTGTGGATCCTGGCCGCCGGGCTGGCACACGCGCTCACCAACATCCACGCGGCCGGGATCGTCCACCGTGACCTCAAGCCGTCCAATGTCATGCTCACCATAGAGGGACCCCGGGTCATCGACTTCGGGATCGCGCGGGCCCTGGAGACCCTCCCCGGCGAGGGCATCACCACGACCGGGTCGCTCGTCGGCTCGCCCGGCTTCATGGCCCCCGAGCAGGTGCGCGGCGAGCGGATCAGTCCGGCCTCCGACGTCTTCAGCCTCGGCTCGGTGCTCGCCTACGCGGCCACCGGCGTGCTTCCCTTCGGCGCGAACGAGGGCGGCGCGCACGCCCAGCTGTTCCGCATCGCCCAGGAGGAACCCGACCTGTCCGGGCTCCCCGAGGGCATCGCCGACGTGGTCCGCGACTGTCTGCGCAAGGACCCGGCGACCCGCCCGTCCCTGGACGCGATCCTGGCGAGGACCGGGGCGGTCGACACGGTCGAGGAGGGCCGCTCCAGGGACCCCTGGCTGCCCGGTTCGCTGGTCGCCCAGCTGGGCCGGCACGCGGTGGAACTGCTGGAGGTGGAGGACCCGACGGAGTACGGGACCGTGGCCCGGGCTCCCCGCGGCGGGTCGCCCGACCCGTGGGTGCGGGGGCCGGCCGGCCCGGGGTCCCGGGGCGGTGCCGAATCCGCGGCTGCCGCCGCGGGGGCGCAGCCGCAGCCGGTGCCCGACCCGCCCTCCCCCGAACACGCTCCGGCCGCGCACCCGGCCTACGGCTACCAGAACCAGCCCCACCAGCACCCGCAGCCGTACAACGCCTACAACCCGTACCACGCCCCCCACGCCACCGTCGCCGCCCCCGAGCCCGCCCCGCCGCTCTACACACCCCCGCCGCCCCCGCCGTACGCCCCCCAAGAGGAACCGGGCCGCACCCGCCGTTCCAGCGCGCTCCTCGTCACGGTCGCGCTGGTCGTCATGCTGGCCGCCGGCGGTTCCGTGTACGCGCTCATGAACAACGGCGGTGACGACGACAAGGCGGGCGGCGCCGCGCCCCCCACCCCGTCGGCGACCGCCCGGACCTCCGCCGGGGACCCGGCGCCCACCGGGTCACCCTCCTCCTCCGCCCCCTCGGCGGGCCCCGTGCCCACCGCCTTCCTCGGCACCTGGGCCACGGCCATAGACAACTCCACCGGCCACAACACCCGCGAACTGACCATCCGCCAGGGCGCGGTGGGCGACCCGGTCCTCACCCTGGTCGCCGACGGACCCGGCTACCACTGCGAGTTCGTCGCGAAGCTCGCCGAGAAGCCCGGCACGGGAGGTCCGTTGGAGATCGGGCCTTCCACGGTCACGACGGGCAAGCCCCGTTCCTCGTGCAGCGCGGGAGAGGCCACCGAGGTGACCCTGCTGCCGGACGGCAGGCTGAAGCGGGTCCGGAAGGACGGCGAGGAGAGCCTCACGTACAGCAAGCGGTGAACGCCCGCTGCCCCGCGGTGGCGGAACGCTCGGCGGACATTCGACCGGACGTCCGAATCATCCCGTCACGCCGCACCCACGGCCACGTGGCCTGCTGCACCCCGGTGGGGATGAAGCTCTGCCGGTGAGGCCGGTGCGTCCCCCTGAGCGGCGGGGGTTCAGCCGAGGCTCACCCAGGTGCCCTGGGCGGCCGAGCGGCTCATCGCGTCGAGGGCGGCCGCGCTGTGCACGGCGTCGGGCAGGGTCGGGCCGTACGGGGTGTCCTCGGCTATGGAGCGCAGGAAGTTGCGGGCCTCGACGACCTTGAGGTCGTCGTAGCTCATGGCGTTGGCCGCGCCGGGCTGGAAGGCGCCGTACTCGCCGTGGCCCGGGCCGACGTGGACCGTGCTGACGGGCTGGTCCTGGTAGGAGGTGCCGCGGCTGACGCCGAGTTCACCCATCCGCCGGTAGTCCCAGAAGACGGCGCCGCGGGTGCCGTGCACCTCGAAGCCGTAGTTGTTCTGCTCGCCGACCGAGACCCGGCAGGCCTCCAGCACACCCCGGGCGCCGGACGCGAAGCGCAGCAGGCAGCTGACGTAGTCCTCGTTCTCGACCGGGCCGAGGGCGCCGCCGGTGGCCAGGGTGTGGCCGGCGGTGGCGCCGGTGGGGCGGGCGCGCTCCGGGATGAAGACGGCGGTGTCGGCGGCGAGCGCCGTGATGTCACCGAGCAGGAAGCGGGCCAGGTCGACGCCGTGCGAGGCGAGGTCGCCGAGGACCCCGGTGCCGCCGCGGGCCCGCTCGTACCGCCAGGTCAGGGCCGAGTCGGGGTGGGCCGCGTAGTCGCTGAGGAGGCGGATGCGGACATGGGTGACGGTGCCCAGCTCGCCGGAGGCGACGAGGTCACGGGCGTACGCGACGGCGGGCGCGTTGCGGTAGTTGAAGCCGACCGTGCCCTGGACGCCGGCCTTGGCGACGGCGTCGGCGACCGCGCCGGCGTCCTCGGCGGTCAGACCCACCGGCTTCTCGATCCAGATGTGCTTGCCGGCCTCGGCCATGGCGACGCCGATCTCCCGGTGCAGGAAGTTCGGCGCGGTGATGCTGACGGCGTGGACCCGCGGATCGGCGGCGACCTCACGCCAGTCCCGGGTGGTGGACGCGAACCCGAACAGGCCGGCGGCCTCCTCCGCCCGGCCGGGCACCTCCTCGGCGACGGTCACCAGCTCGGGACGTACGGCCAGCTGCGGGAAGTGGTGGGGGACCCGCTGGTAGGCCTGGGTGTGCACCCGCCCCATCCAGCCGAACCCGACGACGGCGACGCCGAGCGTACGCACCATGTGGCTGCCCCTCTTCGGACCGTTGTGCAACTGTCCGCTCACGATGCGGGCCCGCTTCCACCGATGTCAAGACATTAGGGCGTCGTGACAAATCCACGCGCCGGGACGCTCGAAGTCCCGCCGGGGTCCGCGGAGACCCGCTGGGACACCCCGGGACCCGCCGGGACTCAGCGCGGCTCCGGTGGCCGTTGTCGGGGCATGTTCGGACGGGTGCCGTTCGTGCCCGGCGGCAGCGGGAAACGGCTGTTCAGATGGCCCGTGTCCGTGCGCTGTCCGGCCGTCACGGTCGCCTGCATGCCGAGCGGTGCCAGGCCGGTCCGGAACTCCACCATCCAGTCCGCCGTCTCCGTGCGGACCAACTCGGTGACGTCCTCCGAGAAGCGCCGCAGCACCGCCAGGCACCGCTCGGCCGCCTCGCTCGCCGTGCCCTCCGCCGGTCCCAGCACCTCCCGGACGCTCTCCGACGCCCAGTCGAACTGGAGCACCTGGAGCCGCCGCTGCACGGCCTGAGCGGTCGCCATGTCCCTCATCCAGCCGGAGGTCACCCCGAAGAACCGGTCGACGCCGACGCACGCCACCGCCATCAGCAGCGCGAGATACCCCCAGGGCGCGACGCCGCCGATCACCCCGGTGAGGTCGAGGAGCGGCAGCGCGGCGCCGAGCACCGCGCCCACGGCCGCCCCGCACCGCAGCGCCCGCGCGCCCCGCCGCTTCCCCGCCCGGTCCGACAGGTACCACTCGGCGGTTCCCAGCGCCCCGCGCTCCACCCACCGGTACAGCTCGTCGAGCCGCTCGGCCGGTTCACCCCAGTCCCCGAGCGGGAACGGCCGCCCGGTCAGATCACCCGGCCGCAGTCCGGCCGCACCCTCGCTCCACCCGTCCTGAGGCGGTCCCTCGGGCTGCATCTCCGGCTGGCCCACCCGGCACTCCCTACTGATCACAACCGGTCACGTTCCGTGACATCGGATCGACATGGTGCACGTGACAATGGATGCTGACGACGGGCACCCTTCCTACCGCCCAATGGGTGGCGAAGGCCTTGCTTTCGTCACTTTTCCGCTCGGAAGTGGGCCTTGATCAGGTATAGGGTCCCCGGGATTCTCACTCGAAAGAGTGGCGGGGCGATGGCTGCGTCGACCACGTAGGCTCATCCACAGCAGAGCAGAACCGATCCAACACGCGGACCCAGGAGCTGATCGTGATCCCCGGTGGTGGCCAGCCCAACATGCAGCAGCTGCTCCAGCAGGCCCAGAAGATGCAGGAGGACCTGGCGCGGGCCCAGGAGGAGCTGGCGAACACGGAGGTCGACGGACAGGCGGGCGGCGGCCTGGTGACGGCCACCGTGACCGGCGCCGGCGAACTGCGCACGCTGAAGATCGACCCGAAGGCGGTGGACCCGGAGGGCGCGTCCCTCGAGGACACGGCCGAGACCCTCGCCGACCTGGTCGTCGCGGCCGTCCAGGCGGCCAACGCGAACGCCCAGGCGCTCCAGCAGCAGAAGCTCGGCCCGCTGGCGCAGGGTCTGGGCGGCGGCAGCGGCATCCCCGGTCTGCCGTTCTGATCTCGCCGTTCTGATGTTCGTCGCCCACGCGACACCCGCACCGCCTTCCTAGGACGGGCGGCGGCCAACTACGGTACGTACCGGAAGACTCCAGGAAGGGCAGTCCGTTGTACGAAGGCGTGGTCCAGGACCTCATCGACGAGCTGGGGCGGCTGCCCGGCGTCGGTCCGAAGAGCGCGCAGCGGATCGCCTTCCACATCCTGCAGGCGGAGCCGACCGACGTACGGCGGCTCGCCCAGGCCCTCCTGGAGGTCAAGGCGAAGGTCCGGTTCTGCGCGACCTGCGGCAACGTGGCGCAGGAGGAGCTGTGCAACATCTGCCGCGACCCGCGCCGCGACCCGTCGGTGATCTGCGTGGTGGAGGAGCCCAAGGACGTGGTCGCCGTCGAGCGCACCCGCGAGTTCCGCGGCCGCTACCACGTGCTCGGCGGCGCGATCAGCCCGATCGAGGGCGTCGGCCCCGACGACCTGCGGATAAGGGAGCTGCTCGCCCGGCTCGCCGACGGCGCGGTCACCGAACTCATCCTGGCGACGGACCCGAACCTGGAGGGCGAGGCGACCGCCACCTACCTCGCCCGCATGATCAAACCCATGGGCCTGAAGGTCACCCGCCTGGCCAGCGGCCTCCCGGTGGGCGGCGACCTGGAATACGCGGACGAGGTCACCCTCGGCCGCGCCTTCGAGGGGAGACGACTCCTAGATGTCTGACGCCACACTGCACGCGACCGCCCCGGACCCCGACGACTTCGCGGTCCAGATCGCCGACCAGGTCGAGAGTTTTCTGGTGGCCGTCACGGAGGTGGCCAAGGGCGACGAGCCGGACTCGGCGGTCCCCTTCCTCCTCCTGGAAGTCTCCCAGCTGCTGCTGGCCGGCGGCCGCCTCGGCGCGCACGAGGACATCGTCCCCGACGAGCGCTACGAGCCGGACCTGGGCCCCGAGCCGGACGTCGACGGGCTGCGCGAGAACTTCGCCCGGATGCTGGAGCCCATCGACGTCTACTCCGAGGTCTTCGACCCGTACGAGCCCCGCAGGGCGCCCGTACCGGCCCGTATCTCCGACGACCTGGCCGATGTCATCACCGACCTGAGGCACGGCATGGCCCACTACCGGGCCGGCCGCACCACGGAGGCGCTGTGGTGGTGGCAGTTCTCCTACTTCTCCAACTGGGGCCCGACCGCGTCCGCCACCCTGCGCGCCCTCCAGTCCATCCTCATCCACGTGCGTCTCAACCAGCCCCTGGCGGAGCTGGACGGTCTGGACACCGACCACGCGACCTTGGGCGACGAGACCCTGGAGTTCGAGGCGGGCCAGGTCATGCAGGAGGAGATCGGCGGACAGCTGGGCCTCAAGGCCAAGTGAGGCGGGGCTCCGGCCCACCGCGACGCCCGGCCGGCCACCGCGGCCACAGCCCCTTCGTCATGGCCGTCACCCCGCCCGCCACCATCGAGCCGACCACCGCCGCCCACTGCGGGGAGACCGGCGGTCCGCCCACGCCCGCCGCCGACAGCAGGGCCGGCGGCGGGAGCCGGTGGGTCAGCCAGCCGCCCGCCGGGCCCGCCACACCGACCGCACCGGCCGCGCAGTTGGCCAGGGCGACCCCCTGGGCGGGACCGGGCAGCAGCACCGGGGCCGGTACGGCGACCAGCGCGAAGCCCATGCCGGTCGGCCACTGTGCACACTCGCGCCCAGCAGCACGATCCCGGAGAGAAGCGGGAGAAGGACCGACGTCGTCATGGCGGACCTGCCTACCCCGCCGTCGTCACTGTGAGCCACCGCACTTTCTGCGTGGTGTGCCGTGGGCTGGGCATGTTCCGTCCCGGAAGCGAGCGGCGGAACACCCCGCCAGGACGTCTCACCATGCGGGAGCAGGCCGGTGGAGTTCGGCCGCTCGTTAAACTGAGCCGACACAGACAAACCGAGCGAGGAGCGCACGTGGGCCTTGTCGTGCAGAAGTACGGAGGTTCCTCCGTTGCCGATGCCGAGGGCATCAAGCGCGTCGCCAAGCGGATCGTGGAAGCGAAGAAGAACGGCAACCAGGTGGTTGTCGTCGTTTCCGCGATGGGCGACACGACGGACGAGCTGATCGATCTGGCCGAGCAGGTGTCCCCGATGCCTGCCGGGCGTGAGTTCGACATGCTGCTGACCGCCGGAGAGCGGATCTCCATGGCGCTGCTGGCCATGGCGATCAAAAACCTGGGGCACGAGGCCCAGTCGTTCACCGGCAGCCAGGCAGGCGTCATCACCGACTCGGTGCACAACAAGGCCCGGATCATCGACGTCACGCCGGGCCGGATCAGGACGGCGCTGGACGAGGGCAACATCGCCATCGTGGCCGGGTTCCAGGGCGTCAGCGCGGACAAGAAGGACATCACCACGCTGGGGCGCGGCGGGTCCGACACCACGGCCGTGGCGCTGGCCGCCGCGCTCGACGCCGAGGTCTGCGAGATCTACACCGACGTCGACGGTGTGTTCACCGCCGACCCGCGCGTGGTGACGAAGGCGCGGAAGATCGACTGGATCTCCTTCGAGGACATGCTGGAGCTCGCCGCCTCCGGTTCCAAGGTGCTGCTCCACCGCTGTGTGGAGTACGCACGCCGTTACAACATCCCGATCCACGTCCGGTCCAGCTTCAGCGGACTTCAGGGCACGTGGGTCAGCAGCCAGCCGATTGGGGACAAGAAGGTGGAGCAGGCCATCATCTCCGGTGTCGCGCACGACACCTCCGAGGCCAAGATCACGGTCGTCGGTGTGCCGGACAAGCCGGGTGAGGCCGCCGCCATCTTCCGGACCATCGCCGACGCCCAGGTCAACATCGACATGGTCGTGCAGAACGTGTCCGCCGCCGCCACCGGCCTGACGGACATCTCCTTCACGCTGCCGAAGACCGAGGGCCGCAAGGCCATCGACGCCCTGGAGCGCAACCGGCCGGGCATCGGCTTCGACTCGCTGCGCTACGACGACCAGATCGGCAAGATCTCGCTGGTCGGCGCGGGTATGAAGACCAACCCCGGGGTCACGGCCTCCTTCTTCGAGGCGCTGTCCGACGCGGGCGTGAACATCGAGCTGATCTCCACCTCCGAGATCCGTATCTCGGTCGTCACCCGCGCCGACGACGTGCCGGAGGCCGTGCGCGCCGTGCACACCGCTTTCGGGCTCGACTCCGACAGCGACGAGGCCGTGGTCTACGGAGGCACCGGCCGATGACTGCCAAGCCGACGCTCGCGGTCGTGGGGGCGACCGGGGCCGTCGGCACGGTCATGCTCCAGATCCTGTCCCAGCGGGCGGACGTCTGGGGCGAGATCCGCCTGATCGCCTCCCCGCGCTCGGCCGGCCGCAAGCTGACCGTGCGCGGGGCGGAGGTCGAGGTCGTCGCCCTGTCGGAGGAGGCCTTCGACGGGGTCGACGTCGCGATGTTCGACGTGCCCGACGAGATCTCCGCGCGCTGGGCGCCGGTGGCCGCCGCCCGGGGCGTGGTCGTCGTGGACAACTCCGGGGCCTTCCGGATGGACCCCGAGGTGCCCCTGGTGGTGCCCGAGGTCAATGCGCACTGCGCCCGCAGCAGGCCGCGCGGGATCGTCGCCAACCCCAACTGCACCACCCTGTCGATGATCGTCGCCCTCGGCGCGCTGCACGCCGAGTTCGGGCTGCGCGAGCTGGTGGTGTCGTCGTACCAGGCGGTGAGCGGGGCCGGGCGGGCCGGCGTGGAGACGCTGCGGGCCCAGCTGTCGATGGTCGCCGGCACCGAACTGGGCACCAAGCCCGGTGACGTGCGGCGGGCCGTCGGGGACAGCACCGGGCCCTTTCCCGAGCCGGTCGCGCTGAACGTCGTTCCGTGGGCCGGGTCGCTGCGTGAGGACGGCTGGTCGTCGGAGGAGATGAAGGTGCGGGACGAGTCCCGCAAGATCCTCGGGCTGCCCAAGCTGCCGGTCGCGGTGACCTGCGTCCGGGTCCCGGTCGTCACCACGCACTCCCTGACCGTGCACGCCCGCTTCCAGGGCGAGGTCACCGTCGAGGGCGCCCGGGAGATCCTGGACACCGCCCCGGGCGTCGTCCTCTTCGACAATCCGGCCGCCGGGGAGTTCCCGACCCCCGCCGACGTGGTGGGCACCGATCCGACCTGGGTCGGGCGGGTGCGGCGGGCGCTCGACGACCCGACCGCGCTGGAACTCTTCGTCTGCGGGGACAACCTTCGCAAAGGCGCCGCTTTGAACACCGCGCAGATCGCCGAGCTGGTGGCGGCGGAACTGACCGGCCGTTCAGGCGCGGCGGAATTTGCGTGAACAGCCGGTGACCACGGTAAACGTCCTGTGTGGGAGCGAGCCCACACATGAGGTTCGAGTGAGAAATGTGGCCATGAGCATGGTCCAAACCACTTGAACCGCGACCCCTTGGCGTTCGAAGATTTCCCTCCCCGTCCTCCGCAACCACGCGGGCGGCGGGGAGCGTCTTTGCCGTCGCTCCCTTATGGAGTGCTTACGCGGTCGGCCCTCGGGCCGGGGGCGCACGATCCTGGCGTGGGGACGCCGTGATCTGGGTGTGGGGACGCCCGTTCAAATGGGACACAAGGGAAGAGCGGGACGCATGACGGCATGTGAGGCACCGTCGGGTGTAGTGCCGGACGCGCGGAGAACGGTCTCGACCGCGCGGGCCGGCCGATCTGGCATGCCCGGCGCGACCCCGCCCGGCGCGCCCGGCGCAAAAGTGATGCCCGGCACGTACAACCCCGACGGGGTCAGGCGTGTCCAACTGACGTGGCAGAGGTACTCGAACTCAGTGCGCCCCTCGGCGCGACGGCCCTGCGGCCGCCCCGCGCGGGTCTGCGCCCCCGCGTGCCCGGCGGCATGCCGGTGATCGCGCCCATGCCCGCAGCGCGGCCCACCCGCATACCCAGCCAGCGCGACGGAGCCGAGGAGACGGCGGCGGCCGGCACCACTGTCGACCACCTCACCGAGACCTACCGGGCGCACTACCGTTCGCTGCTCGGCCTTGCCGCACTCCTCCTCGACGACACCGCCTCCTGCGAGGACGTCGTCCAGGAGGCCTTCATCCGTGTCCACTCGGCCCGCAAACGCGTCCGTGACCCGGAGAAGACCCTGGCCTACCTGCGCCAGACGGTCGTCAACCTCTCCCGCTCCGCGCTGCGCCGCCGCATCCTCGGCCTCAAGCTCCTCTCCAAGCCGATGCCCGACATGGCGAGCGCCGAGGAGGGCGCCTACGACCAGCTGGAGCGGCGCGACCTGATCAAGGCGATGAAGGGCCTGCAGCGCCGCCAGCGCGAGGTCCTCGTGCTGCGCTACTTCGCCGACATGACCGAGGCCCAGGTCGCCGAGACGCTCGGCATCTCGCTGGGCTCCGTGAAGGCCTACGGATCGCGCGGCATCGCGGCGCTACGGGTGGCGATGGAGTCGGCCGCATGACCGGCAGCCCCGAGGGAGGCGACTCACATGATCGCCACGAGCCCTACGCCTGGCACGAGCCGACACGGCACGGTGCGCCACCTCCCGGTCCGGCGGCGCACGGTTCTCACGGTCCGGGGGAGCGGAACCCGGGCCACGGGTCTGCCGGCCGGAGAGATTCGGCGCGGGACCACGAGCAAGAGCACACGCAATCGCACGCTGGGAACGGAACTGTGAACCACGGCCCCGACGACAAGGGCTCCACGGAGCTCGGACAGGGCTTCGGCGGGCTCGGCCCCGACCACGACGGGCTCGGCCCGGACGAGCTGGCCCTGCGACGGATGCTGCACTCCGCGGTCGACGACCTCTCACCGCGTGACGGCGTCCTCGACCACCTGCACCGCGCGGTCCCGGCCCGCCGGGCCCGCAAGCGCCAGGCCGCCGTCGGCATGGCGGCCGCGGCCCTGTTCATCGGCACCGCGATCCCCGCCCTCGTACACGTCTCCCACTCCGGCGGCACCGACCCCAACACCTCCATGGCCGCCCAGGCCTCCCAGGCCCAGGGTGGTTCGGCCGGCGGCAAGAACCCGGACGGCGGCTCCGGCACCGCGGGCGGCAGCGGCGGCCAGAGCACCGACCAGCACCCCGGCGGCACCAAGGACGGCGGAAAGGACCAGAGCGCCGGCACCGTCGGGGGCACCAAGGTCGTCCCCTCGACCAGCGCCGACACCACGGCCCCGGTCTGCACCTCGGACCAGCTCGGCACCCCGACCGCCACCGTCGACGCCCCCGACTCGACCGGCGTCGTCTACGGCACCTTCCGGATCGTGAACGTCTCGAAGACCAGCTGTACCGTCGGCGGCCCCGGCAGCGTGGGCCTGCTCGCGCAGGGCGCGGCCGACGCCACCAAGCTCAGCGCCGTCCGGCACACCTCGGGCGACGCGGCGGCCGCGCTGCCCGACCCGTCCACCGAGCTCACCGGCCTGGTCCTGGCACCCGGCGCGGCCTACGACGAGAAGTTCGGCTTCGTCCCCCTGACGACCTGCCCGACCAGCGGCTCCAGCACCGGGGGCTCCGGCGACACCGGCACCCCCACGACCTCCCCGAGTCCCTCCACGGACCCCGGCGCCACCACCGGTACGACCACCTCCGGGTCGGAGGGCGTCACCACCCAGATGCTCACCGAGGACGGTACGGCCGACGGCGGGGTCGCGGTCTCGTACACCCCCGAGGCCGGGTCCCCGACCGGCTCCGCCACGGTGACGAACGCGTGCGCCGGGACGGTCTACTGGACCGGGGTCCTGCCGGCGGTGTGACCGGCGGCAGACGCGGTGCGGGGTGCGGGTCCGGCCGGATCCGAACGCATCCCGTCCGGCCGTCCGGTCACGCTGTTAGCGTGCCGGGATGGACGATCTGGGATCTGTCGCATGGCCGCCCGAACCGATCAGGACCGAGCGCCTCGTGCTCCGTGAGCCCGGCAGCCGGGACCGCGCGGCCTTCGTCGAGCTGCTCGCCTCGCCGCAGGTGCACACCTACCTCGGCGGCCCCCGGCCGCGCGCCGACCTCGAACGGGAGCTGCCCGAGACGCCCGAACGGTGGCCGGGGAGCTTCGTCGTCGATCTCGACGGGGCGATGATCGGCCACATCCTGCTCAGGAGGGCCACGGGTCACCGTCGTCCGGCCGCCGCGGGAAAGGCCGATCTCGGCTACCTGTTCTCGCCGCGGGCGTGGGGATTCGGGTACGCCGCGGAGGCGTGCGAGGCGGCACTGGGCTGGCTCGCCGGCGTGCTTCCCGGCGAGCCGGTGGTGCTCACCACCCAGAGTGCCAACGTGAGTTCGATGCGTCTCGCGGCGAGGCTGGGGTTCACCGAGGTGGAGCGGTTCGAGGCCTGGGGCTGTGAACAGTGGCTCGGCATGCGGTCCCCGGTCTCCCCGGGCGGCTGAGTCCCGCGAGGGCCGGCGGGCGCTGCCGGTGTCCGGGTCAGACGGCGGTCGGCTGCCGGTCCGGGCTCTCCTCGTCCGGTACCAGGCCGAGCGCCGCGTCCCGGGCGAACTCCACCTCGCGGCGCAGCAGCCGGAACCACATGAACACCGTGAAGCCCGCGAACACGAACCACTCGCCGGTGTAGCCGAGGTTCTGGAACGCCTTCAGGTCGAGCCCCGAGTTGTCCGGCGCGGTCGCCGGTACGGGCGTCATCCCCGAGTCGGCCTTGTCCAGCGTGATCCACGCGTCGTACACCCGGTACGGCACCAGGTTCACCAGCGAGGCAGCGCTGATCGCCGCCGTCTGCCCGGACGGCAGCCCGCCCTGGTTGCTGACGCCGTTGTCCCCCGGCGTCTCGGAGGCCTGCAACGCGCCGGTGACGGTGACCTCGCCGGCCGGCGGGGCGGGCACCTCGGCCGCGTCGGCCCTGCCGGGCAGCCAGCCGCGGACGACGGGCAGGGCCTGCCCGGAGCCGGTGCGCAGCAGGGTCAGGACGTAGAAGCCGTCCTTGCCGTCGAGCTGCCGGCCGGGTACCAGCAGCTGCTTGGCGTACCGGCCGCTGACGGTGGCCCGCTTGCCGGAGGTCGACTGGTCGACGGGGAGCAGGGCGGCCAGTGGCCGGGCCGGTTCCGTCCGGGCGTCCTCGACCTGCTTGTCGGCGCTGCGGTGCGCCTCGACCCGTGACTCGAAGCGGCTCAGCTGCCAGGACCCCATGAAGATGCAGAACGGGATGGCGAGCAGCACGAAGACGTTGATGCCCCACCAGCGGGGTGTCAGCAGGAAGCGGTACACGCCGTCCACGGTACGGGGCGCTTTGCGTCGGTTGGGAGCGGGGTCGGCCCGACGCGGGCGGCCGGCCGCAAAGTTGTCCACAGGCTGGGGCCGCCCGCCAGCGCGTTGTGGGCGGGTGCGGGCACTATGGGGCCATGACTGCGGCCATGAGTGAGAGCGACATGCCGGACTGGGAGAAGCGCTTCCGCGCCCCTCGGGTCTCCCTGCCGGACTGGGCGGAGGACGCCCCCGACCGTTCCCTGTTCGTGTCGAACGCGACGGGGACGTATGAGCTGTACGCCTGGGACCGCGCGAGCGGAGAGCAGCGTCAGGCGACGAACCGGCCGAACGGCACGACGGACGGGCTGCTCTCCCCGGACGGCGCGTGGATCTGGTGGTTCGACGACAAGGACGGCGACGAGTTCGGCGTCTGGCGGCGCCAGCCCTTCGGCGGCGGCGCCGACGAGGAGGCGACCCCGGGCCTGGAGCCGTCGTACCCCTCGGGCCTGGCGCTGGGCAGGGACGGCAGTACGGCGGTCGTGGGCCGCTCCACCGACGACGAGGGTACGACGATCTACCTGGTCAGAGTGGGGGAGGAGCCGAGGGAGATCTACCGCCACCCCGAGTCGGCGGGTGTCGGCGACCTCTCCCACGACGGCTCGCTGATCGCCATCGAGCACACCGAGCACGGCGACGCGATGCACTCGGCGCTGCGCGTGATCCGCCCGGACGCCACCCCGGTCGCCGAACTGGACGACACCCGGGGCGGCGCGGAGGAACTCGGCCTGGAGGTGCTCGGCTTCGCCCCCGTCGAAGGCGATCCGCGGCTGCTCATCGGCCATCAGCGGCGCGGCCGTTGGGAGCCGCTGGTCTGGGACGTCGTCACCGGCGAGCAGACCGACCTGACCCTGGACCTGCCGGGCGACGTGAGCGCGGAGTGGTTCCCGGACGGCAGCGCGCTGCTGATCGCCCACAGCCACGAGGCCCGCAGCGAACTGTTCCGCTACGACCTGGCGACGCACGCGCTGACCGGGATCCCGACCCCGGCCGGTTCGGTCTCCGGGGCGACGGCCCGCCCCGACGGAAGCGTCGAGTACCTCTGGTCCTCCGCCGCCGAGCCGCCGGTGGTCCGTTCGACGACGGGTGAGGTGGTCCTGGACCCGCCGGGCATGAGGTGCCCCCCGTCAGTCCCGGTCTCGGACGCGTGGGTGGAGGGCCCCGGCGGCCGTATCCACGCGCTGATCCAGAAGCCGGTGGGAGCGAAGGGGCCGCTGCCGACCGTCTTCGACCTGCACGGCGGTCCGACCTGGCACGACAGCGACAGCTTCGCGGCGGGCCCGGCGGCCTGGGTGGATCACGGTTACGCGGTGGTCCGCGTCAACTACCGGGGCTCCACGGGCTACGGCCGGGCCTGGACGGACGCGCTGAAGCACCGGGTGGGCCTGATCGAGCTGGAGGACGTCGCGGCGGTCCGGCAGTGGGCGGTGGAGTCCGGCCTGGCCGACCCCGACCGCCTGATCCTGACCGGCGGCTCCTGGGGCGGCTACCTGACCCTGCTCGGCCTGGGCACCCAGCCGGAGTCCTGGGCTGTGGGCATCGCGGTCGTCCCGGTCGCGGACTACGTCACGGCGTACCACGACGAGATGGAGTCACTGAAGGCGATGGACCGCACGCTGCTGGGCGGCACGCCGGAGGAGGTCCCGGACCGCTTCGCCGCGAGTTCGCCGCTGACCTACGTCGACGACGTGAAGGCCCCGGTCTACATCTCGGCCGGTGTCAACGACCCCCGCTGCCCCATCCGCCAGATCGACAACTACGTCGCCCGGCTGGCGGCCCGCTCGGCCCCCCACGAGGTCTACCGCTACGACGCGGGCCACGGCTCCCTGGTGGTCGACGAACGGATCAAGCAGCTGAGACTGGAGATGGAGTTCGCGGAAAGCCACCTCACGCCCGCGGCGGCCACACCGACGGACTGAACCGGCCCCGATCCTCACCCGGCGCCCCGTCAGGGGCGCGGGGAACCGTGCGACCGGCGACGACGCACGCGCACGGAACGAGATCACCGTGACCCGCCCACCCACCCGCCCGGACAACTCCGCCAGCCCCCGCCGAGTGACCGCGACCACCACCCGGTCGCCGCTCTGCAGCACATGGTCCTGGGCCACCACCCCCGGCCGCCCCTCCAGCGCCAGCACCCGCCAGGCCCCCGCCCGGAACGCGCCCTCGACGGTCCGCCCCTCCAGCTGCGGATGCCCGCCCACGTCCACCGCCGCCACCAGCAGCACCTTCCGCTCCACCGGGATCGCCCCGAGGATCTGCCGGCCCAGCATCGCCCCCGCGAAGGACGGCGCGGCCAGATAGGACACACTGCGGCTCCGGGTGACCGCACGCGGATGCGCGGCCCGCAGGGTCCGGTACACGGCCGTCGCGAAGTCGTCGTCGTACAGCCGCAGCACGGCCTTCAGGTCCGGCCGTACCGCCCGCGCGTACAGGACGGCCTCCAGGTTCGTCGTGTCCGCACTGGTCACCGCGAGCAGCGCCTGCGCCCGATGGATCTTGGCGGCCTCCAGGACGCCCTCCTGGGTGACGTCCCCCAGCACCACCGGCACCCGCAGCCGCCGTGCCACCGCCAGCCCGCGGGCCTCGGGATCGGACTCGACGCACACCACGGGCACGTGCAGCTCACGCAGCCGCGTCAGCACCCGCGTCCCGATCTTGCCCAGCCCGAGCAGTACCACGTGCCCGCTCAGCCCCCGCGGGGGCTTGCGCAGCGTGGATGCCGTCCGGAAGGTGCCGAGCGCCTCCAGGACCGCGGCCAGCAGGACCGGCAGGAGCAGCAACCCCATCAGACCGGAGAGCAGTTGAAGGATCTGCCGCCCGAGCGACTGCCCGATCGCGGGATCGTCGATGGCGAACAGATCGAGGAGCGTGTAGTAGAAGGCCCGTACCGGATCGATACCCGTCACCACCGACAGTGCGACCGCGAGCGCCACCACACACCCGACCACCCCGGCCAGCGACCACCGCAGACGCCGCGAGAACAGCGAGGCGAGCAGCGGCAGGAACCCGATCCGGCGCCGGTCCTGCGCCGCCGCGGCGGACGCGGACGAGGACACCTGCTCCAGCACCATCACGCCACGCTCGCCCGCGGCCCGTACCTCCGCGTCGTCGGGCAGCAGCCGCGGCCCCTGCTCCCCGGCGCTCTCGCCCGGTTCGGGACCGTTGTTGTTCGCCGAGAACAGCGCGAGCGTGCACAGTCCCCGGTCGGCGTCCGGCCCGGCGAGGGCCCCCGGCGGCAGGTCCACCGCCCGCAGCACCAGCCCGTCGGTCTGGACGACCTTGCCGGTACCGGCAAGCGCGGTGGCGGCCAGCGCGGGTGCGGCGGTGTCGGCGTCGGAGAGCACGGTCGTCGACGTGTCGCCCGCACCGCCGTTTGTGTCACCGACCGCCAACACGGCTGCCTGGTCCAGGAGTTCCTCGATGTGCTGGCCCAACCGCCGGTTGTACAGCCGCAGCACCAGCCGCAGCCGGGGGTTCAGCCGTCGGGCGGTGAGGGCGGCCCGGATGTTGGTCTCGTCGTCGTCGTACACCAGCGCGAGCGCGGCGGCCCGCTCCACGCCCGCCTCGGCGAGCACGGCCTCGGTCGCCTCGACGGCCTCCAGCACCCGCTCCCCGCGCGGGCCTTCACCGGCGGTCTGCCCGGTACCGCCGCCCGCACCGCCGCCGTTCCCGTTGGCCCGTCCGACGGCGGCGCTGACCACCCGGTCCAGGAGCGCGGCCGAGGCGGCCCGGGCCCGTCCGACCACCGGGGGCCTGGCGATCCGCACGTTCGGCGGTACGACGAGGACGACCTGCTCGCCGTACACCACGCGCAACTCGGCCGCCAGCCGGTGCGCGAGCCCGTCGTCGCCGCAGACCACCATGTGAGCCGGGGCGCCACCACCCTGATACGGAACGCTCGCCACAAGGGAAAAGACTGCCTCAACGGGACGCATGGTTCCAGCAACGAAGTGAACAGCCGCCCCTGACCGCCCGTAGGGAAGGGGAGGGAGCACAATCCCGGATCTGACCGAAGTGCCGGAGGTATCCGACCCGTGGCCATCACCGAGAAAGCCGCCCCGCCCGGCGGCGCGCCCGAGGACGGGACCCCCGGCGCCGACGGCACCCGCACCCCGCCCGGCCAGGAAGGCTGGCATCTCAGCTCCCCCCTGGCCCTGACCCTGCTGCTGCTCCTGGTCGTGGTGTTCCAGGGCCCGGTGCGCGGCGCGCTGTCGACGCCGGTGATGCAGAGCTGGATGACGGTGTTCGTGGCGGTGGTGGTCCAGGCGCTCCCCTTCCTCGTCCTCGGTGTGCTGCTCTCGGCGGCGATCGCGGTCTTCGTGCCCCCGTCCTTCTTCGCCCGCGCCCTGCCCGGCCGTCCCGCTCTGGCCGTGCCGGTCGCGGGGCTGGCCGGCGCGGTTCTGCCGGGCTGTGAGTGTGCGTCCGTGCCGGTGGCCGGTGCCCTGGTCCGCCGGGGCGTCACCCCGGCCGCGGCCATCGCCTTCCTGCTCTCCGCCCCCGCGATCAACCCGATCGTGCTGACGGCGACGGCGGTGGCGTTCCCGCGCGACCCCGAGATGGTGCTGGCGCGGTTCGCCGGCAGCCTGCTGGTGGCGTGCGGGATGGGCTGGCTGTGGCAGCGCCTGGGCCGTACCGACTGGCTGCGCCTGCCGGCCCACGCCCACCACGAGGGCGAGACCAGGGCGGAGGCGTTCTGGGACTCGGTCCGCCACGACACCGTGCACGCGGGCGGCTTCCTGGTCCTCGGCGCGATGGCCGCGGCGACGCTGAAGGCGGTGGCCCCTGCGGAGTGGCTGCGCACGGCCGCCGCCAACCCGGTGATCGCCGTCCTCGCCCTGTCGGTCCTGGCCGTGCTCCTGTCCATCTGCTCGGAGGCGGACGCGTTCGTGGCCGCGTCCCTCACCCAGTTCTCGCTCACCGCGAAGCTGGCGTTCCTGATCGTCGGCCCGATGATCGACCTCAAGCTCTTCGCGATGCAGGCGGGCACCTTCGGCCGTGGCTTCGCCCTGCGCTTCGCCCCGGCCACCTTCGCCGCCGCGATCGCGGGCGCGGTCCTGACCGGGGCGGTGCTGCTGTGAACCGGCAGGCCCAGGCGGCGATGATGTTCCTGGTCGGGGTGGCCCTGCTGCACGCGGGCGCCACCGACCTGTATCTGCGCTACGTGAAGGCGGGCCTGCGCCCGCTGCTGCTGGCGGCGGGCGCCGTCCTGATCGTCTCGGCCCTGGCGACGGCCTGGTACGAGTGGCGCCGCAGCCGCCGGCGTACCGCCTCCGCCTCCGCCGCCACCGGCCACAGCCACCCCGAACCCCGGATCTCCTGGCTGCTGGTCCTCCCCCTGCTGGCCCTGATCCTCATCGCCCCGCCCGCGCTCGGCTCCTACAGCGCGCTGCGCGCGGGCACGGCCCTGCAACAGCCGTACGGCTACGACACGTTGCCCGCCGGGGACCCGATCCCGCTCAACCTGGTCGACTACGCGGGCCGGGCGGTGTACGACCACGGACGTTCGCTCCACGGCCACCGTGTCCGTATCTCCGGCTTCGTGGCCGTGGACGGCGCCGGCACCCCCTACCTGGTGCGCATGGCCCTCAACTGCTGCGCGGCGGACGCCCAGCCGGTGAAGGTGGCGCTGACCGGCAGGATCCCCCCGGTCCTGCAGCCGGACGCCTGGCTCCAGGTGACGGGCACCTACACCGCCCGGCGGACCCGCGACCCGGTGAACGGCGGCCCGGTCCCGTTCCTCACGGTCTCCGAGGCCAAGCCCGTCCCGACACCGGCCGACCCGTACGACGAGACCTGGAACAAGTGACCTGTCCCGTGACGGGGCCCTGCTGCCGGCGGCCGCGCTGACGGCCGCGCTGACGGCCACGCTCGCGGCGACGATGGCAGCCGCCGACGGTACTCCCGTCGACCCGGCGCTGCCCGCTACCGCGTCTGCCACCACACGGCCGAGGCCAAGCCGACCGTCACGGTCGCCCCGGCCGAACCGGGCCGGTGCCTCCGCTTCCAGACCCGGCGTCACCGGGCCGGTGCCCGGCACACCGAGAGCACCTCGGCGAGGACACCGTCGGGGCGGCGTACCGTCACGCCCGGCGGACCGGGTCCGGTTCCTCCGCGGTGGCCTGGACGGGGATCGTGCCCTCGGCCGGAAGGGGCTCCGTCGTCCCGGATGCTCGGGTGAGGCGGCGGGCCAGGGGTTCGGTCCAGCGGGCGGTGAGCGGGCCGAGGATGACGAGGATCAGGACGTAGGCCGTGGCCAGCGGGCCGAGCGAGGGTTCGATGCCGGCGGTGACGGCGAGACCCGCGATGACGATGGAGAACTCGCCGCGGGCGACCAGCGTGCCGCCGGCCCGCCAGCGGCCCCTGGCGGAGATTCCGGCGCGCTTCGCGGCCCAGTAGCCGGTGGCGATCTTCGTCAGCGCGGTGACCACCGCCAGGGCGAGGGCGGGCAGCAGCACCGGCGGAATGCTCGCCGGGTCGGTGTGCAGGCCGAAGAAGACGAAGAAGACGGCGGCGAACAGGTCCCGCAGGGGTGCGAGCAGATGATGCGCGCCCTCCGCCACCTCGCCGGAGAGCGCGATGCCGACGAGGAACGCGCCGACCGCGGCGGACACCTGGAGTTGCTGTGCCACTCCGGCGACCAGCAGCGTCAGGCCCAGCACCACGAGGAGCAGCTTCTCCGAGTCGTCGCTGGAGACGAACCGGGAGATGTGCCTGCCGTAGCGCACCGCCACCACCAGCACCACTCCCGCCACCCCGAGGGCGATCGCCAGCGTGAGGCTGCCCGCGGCCAGGCCGGCCCCGGCGAGCAGCGCGGTCACGATCGGCAGGTAGACCGCCATGGACAGGTCCTCGAGGACCAGGATGCTCAGGATCACCGGGGTCTCCCGGTTGCCGAGCCGCCCCAGGTCGCCGAGGACCTTGGCGATGACCCCGGACGACGAGATCCAGGTGACACCGGCCAGCACCACGGCCGCCACCGGGCCCCAGCCCAGCAGCAGGGCCATGGCGGCGCCCGGCAGCGCGTTGAGCGCGGCGTCGGCCAGGCCCGCCGGGTACTGGGTCTTGAGGTTGGAGACGAGATCGCTGGCCGTGTACTCCAGGCCGAGCATGAGCAGCAGCAGGACGACACCGATCTCTGCGCCGATCGCGACGAACTCCTCGCTGGTGCCCAGCGGGTAGATCCCGCCGTTGCCGAAGGCGAGCCCGGCCAGCAGGTAGAGGGGGATGGGCGAGAACCGGAAGCGTCCGGCGAGGCGGCCGAGCAGCCCCAGGCCGAGGATGATCGCCCCGAACTCGATCAGGAAGACGGCGGAGTCGTGCACGGCGGCCTCACTCCCGTCCGAGTATGGAGGCGGCCGCTTCGACGCCCTCGTGGGTGCCGATCACGATGAGCGTGTCCCCGCCGGCGAGCCGGAAGTCGGGCGCGGGGGAGGGGACCGCCTCGGCGCGGCGCAGCACGGCCACGATGGACACCCCCGTCTCCGTGCGCATCCGGGTCTCGCCGAGGAGCCTGCCGTTCCAGTACGACGTCGCGCCCAGCTCGATCCGCTCGGCCACCAGGCCGAGATCGGTGGTGGAGAGCAGATTCGGGCTGTGGTGCGTCGGCATCAGCGCGTCGATGAGCGCGTCCGCCTCGCCCGAGGACAACCGCACCGACAGGGCGCAGGCGTCGGGATCGTCCTGGTGGTAGGCGCTCACGATCCGCGAACCGTCCCGGTGCGCGACCACGGAGAGCCTGCGCTGCTCCCGTGTGGTGAGGTCGTATCGCACGCCGATTCCCGGCAACGGCGTCCTGCTCAGGCGTGGAGCCCCCAAGGCTGTCTCCCCTGTCTCGTCTGTCTCGTCCCGCGATCCCTTTGCGATTTCTTTAACGACACCCTAACGGCCGAACCGGATGACACCGGCCGTCGGTTCGGGCGGGAAGGCGCGGGGGACCGGCGATTCGGGCGGCGGGGACAGGGGCAGGGGCAGGGCGGGGCAGGGCAGCGACAGGTGCCGTCAGCTCGGGTACGGCACGTGACAGTCCAGCAGCGGGTGGTACAGGACCTGCCAGGTGCGGCCCTCGATCACACCGCTCTCCGGGAGGCCGTGGCAGACCTGGATCCACTCGATCTTCTTCAGCATGCGGTCGCCGTAGAGCCCGTTGGAGGCGAGCTGGGGAGGTTCGCCGCCCCAGGCGTTGCTGAGGCACTGTGCCTGCCGGACCGCGGCCCCGGTGTCGCCGTAGGTGAGCATGGGCCGGTAATCCGACGACACGTAGGAACAGCCGTGCCCGGTGGCGGCCGCGGCGGTGTGCGGCACCGCCAGGCCCAGTGCGGCGGCCGCGCTCAGTGCCGCGGCCGAGGTGAGCAGTCGGTTCCGTCGCATGCGCGCTCCTTCAAGGCCGACTCATGCCATGGTCGCGCGCGGGCGGCGACCTCCGCGACTTGGACACGGAGGCGCGGGAGGCGGGGTGGCTTCCGGCGGAACGATCTGGCCGGTGCGGCCGTGATCGGCGGTCATGGCGACCTCCGCCGAGCAGGGCCGTCCCCAGGCAGATGAGCACGATGACGGTGGACGACGCCTTCAGACAGCCCCGCCCCGGTCAGCAGGACGACCGGCGCCCAGCGCGCCGCGCCGCCGGCGGCCCGGCTGGAGACGACGGACCCGAGATCGGGCCGGTGGAATCCATGCGGCGGACCTTGGACACCATTCCTATGGGAAAGGTATGGAACCACGCGGTCCGTCTCCCTCGGACGGTCCGCCGGAACCTCCCGCACCGCGCTGAAACCGCCCGCCCAGCGCTGAAACCCGGCTGAAGCCGCGCTGAACCGCCGCGGCCGCAAGCTCTGCGGCATGACGACGACAGACGACGAACTCGCCATCGCGGCGACCGGGTTGCGCAAGGCCTACGGGGACAGGACGGTCCTCGACGGCATCGACCTCCGGGTACCGGCCGGCACGATCTTCTCCCTCCTCGGGCCGAACGGCGCCGGCAAGACCACGGTGGTCAACATCCTGTCCACCCTGATCTCCGCCGACGGCGGCCAGGCCCGGATCGGCGGCCACGACATCGGCGCGCAGGCCCAGTCGGTACGGGCCGCCATCGGGGTCACCGGACAGTTCTCCGCCGTGGACGGCCTGATCACCGGCGAGGAGAACATGCTCCTCATGGCCGACCTGCACCATCTCTCCCGGAGCGAGGGGCGGCGGGTCACCGCCGAACTGCTGGCGCGCTTCGACCTCACCGAGGCCGCGCGGAAGCCCGCGGCCGCCTACTCCGGAGGCATGAAGCGCCGCCTCGACATCGCCATGACCCTGGTCGGCAGCCCGCGGATCATCTTCCTCGACGAGCCGACCACCGGCCTGGACCCGCGTTCCCGCCACACCATGTGGCAGATCATCCGCGAGCTGGTCTCCGGCGGCACCACCGTCTTCCTCACCACCCAGTACCTGGAGGAGGCCGACCAGCTCGCCGACCGCATCGCGGTGCTCAACGGCGGCAGGCTCGTCGCCGAGGGCAGCGCGGAGGAACTCAAGCGGCTCGTCCCCGGCGGTCACGTGCGCCTGCGGTTCTCCGACCCGGGGGCCTACGAGCAGGCGGCCACCGCACTGCGCGAGGCCACCCGGGACGACGAGGCGCTCGCCCTGCAGGTCCCCAGCGGGGGCACCCAGCGCGAACTGCGCGCCATCCTCGACTGGCTCGACGCGGCGGACATCGAGGCCGACGAACTCTCCGTGCACACGCCCGACCTGGACGACGTGTTCTTCGCCCTGACGGGCAACCCCGTGGCCGTCACCGGCCAGGAGACCGCCATCACCGACAAGGAGACCGTCCGATGAGCACCGCACCCCAGCCCCTGCGGGCCAACCCGTTCCGCGACAACCTCACCATGCTGCGGCGCAACCTCCTGCACGCCCGCCGCTACCCCTCCCTCACCCTGAACCTCCTGCTCACCCCGGTCATCCTGCTGCTCCTCTTCGTCTACGTCTTCGGCAACGTGATGAGCGCCGGCATCACCGGCGGCCACGCCGACCGGTCCGACTACGTCGCCTACCTCGTCCCCGGCATCCTCTTCCTGACCGTGGCGATGACCTCCCTGGGCACCGCGGTGTCCGTGTGCACCGACATGACCGAGGGCATCATGGCCCGGTTCCGCACCATGGCGATCTCCCGCGCCTCCGTACTCGTCGGCCATGTGATCGGCAGCGTGATCCAGACGATGGCGGCGCTGGTGGTGGTCCTGGGCATCGGACTGGCGATCGGCTTCCGGCCCGACGCGACGCCGGTCGAGTGGATCGCGGCGGTCGGGCTGATGGCCCTGGTCAGTCTCGCGCTGACCTGGCTCGCGGTCGGCATCGGCCTGATCAGCCCCAACCCCGAGGGGGCCAGCAACATCGGGACGCCGCTGGTCATGCTGCCGTTCCTGTCCAGTGCGTTCGTGCCGGTGGACGCCATGCCGGGCTGGTTCCGCTGGTTCGCCGAGTACCAGCCCTTCTCGCCCTTCATCGAGACCCTGCGCGGTCTGCTGCTGGGCAGCGAGATCGGCACGAAGAACGCCGTGCTGGCCGTGGCCTGGGGCCTGGGGCTGGTGGTGCTGGGCTACCTGTGGTCCAGGGCGCGGTTCACCCGCGAGCCCCGGCAGTGAGCTCGTGCAGCGCCGCGACCCGCAGCTGATCCCGCCCCAGGGCCGCGTACTCCGACCTCGCGTCGGCGTACGCGGCCCGGTCCGCGTGCTCGGCCGCCGCCCGGGAGCGGGCCGTGGACAGCGCGGGGAACTCCCTCACCACCGGCATCCGTTCGGACAGCGCCAGCAGCCGTACGGCCGCCGGATCGCCCAGGGCCAGCCGGGCGTGCCCCAGCGCCAGCACCAGCGTGCCGTGCACCGGCAGTTCCACCGGGGACCCGTCGGCCGGGCCGCCGGCCAGCAGCCGCAGCAGGTACCCCTCCAACTCCGCCGTGAGCGCGGCGACCGGATCCGGCCGGCCGTGCTGCGCGTGCGCGGCCACCGCCGCCGACTGCAACTGCAGGACCCACGAGTCCACGAAGGGATCGTCGGCGAACAGGGCGCCCGCCTCCCGTACCCGCTCCGCGGCCCGGCGCCACAGCCCGAGCCCGACCTCGGTCAGCCCCCGGGCCAGCGCGATCTCCGCCCTGGCCGGCAGCTCGGGGCTGAATATCTGGTCCGACTCCAGCGGCTGGTCCGCGACGGCGAGGCCCAGCCAGTACTCGGCCTCGTCGATCTCGCCCCTGTGCAGACAGGCCAGCACCAGCCCCCAGCGGACGCCGAGGGTGTCCGCCCCGTCGCCGAACGCGTCGAGCGCGGTCAGCGCGGCACACAGATGGTCGTACGCCTCCGCGCCCCGTTCGGACTGCAGGCACAGCTCGCTGACCCGGCCGTGGCTGAGCAGGTGCATGGCCGGGTTGTTCAGCGGGGCGAGCGCGTCGAGCATCCGGCGGGCGCTCTCCAGGGCCCGCTCCGTGTCGTGCCCGGCCGCCCAGACGTAACTGGCGACGGCCGAGGCGATGCCCGCCAGCATCGGCTCGTCGGCCTCGCACAACTCGTTCAGCCGCGCGAACTGCGGCGGCCTCATCTCCGGTACGGCGCACAGGACGACGGCCAGGGCCCGCAGCACGGTGTCCGGCCGGGCGGGCGGCAGCCGTCGCAGGGTCACCAACTGGCGTACGGCGTGCGGACCGTGGCCCATGAAGAGGCTCGCCGCGCACACCGCCGCCGCGCTGCGGGCCGGTTCCACGTCCGCGGGGTCCTCGGGCCGGAAGCGGGAGAGGGGGCCCGCGGTGTCGGTGGCCAGCGAGGCCAGCCGGCCGTAGTGGGAACCGGTGGACCACAGGGAGGACAGGACGGCGGTGACGGCCGCGGTGGTGGGTCCGTCGGCGCGGGCCAGCGCGTGCCGCAGGGCCAGGAGGAGGTTGTCCTGCTCGGTGCGGATACGGCGCCAGGCGGCCCCCGGCCGGTGGCTGAACAGCAGGTCGTGGTGGGCCCGCCCGAAGTCCCGGGCCCAGAGCAGGAACCGGCCGGTCACCGCCTCCTCCTCGCCGGCCTCGGCACGCCGGACGGCACCGAACTCCCGGAGCGTCTCCAGCATGTGGAACCGCACCCCCGAAGGGCTGTCGCCCACCTTGAGCAGGGACTGACCGGCGAGTTGCTCCAGCAGGGCCAGCACGTCCCCGCCTTCCCCGAGCAGGTACCCGGCCGCCTCCTCGGTGAAGCCGCCGGGGAACACCGACAGGGCGCGCAGCGCGGCGCGGCCGTCGGGCTCCAGGAGGTTCCAGCTCCACTCGACCACGGCGTGCAGCGTGCGATGGCGCTCGGGCGCATCGCGGGCACCGCCGCGCAGCAGCGTGAAACGGTCCTGCAGGCGGCGCGCGATGTCGGCCACGGACAGCACCCGCACCCGTGCCGCGGCCAGCTCCACGGCCAGCGGCAGTCCGTCCAGGTGCCGGCAGATCTCGGCGACCCGGTCGGCGGGCAGTTCCACACCCGGCCGGGCGGCGCGCGCCCGCTGCCCGAAGAGCTCGGCCGACGTCGTCGGCGAGAGCTCCGGCAGGGCGTACACGGACTCCGAGGTCAGCCCCAGCGGAGCCCGGCTGGTGACCAGCACCCGCAACTCCCTGGAGCGCGAGACCAGCGCCTGGACGAGACCGGCGGCACCGGCGATCACCTGCTCGCAGTTGTCCAGCACCAGCAGCGCGGGTCCGCCGCCCAGCGCGGCCACGATGCCGCTGACCGCGTCCGCGCCGCCGCCGAACCGGCCGCCCTCCCCGGCGCCGACGGCCGAGGCCACCTCGTCGGCCACGTCGTCGTCGGCGAGGACACCGGCGAGGGTGACGAAGTACACCACGGGCTGCCCGGCCGCACGGCTCACCGCGTGGGAGAGCCGGGTCTTGCCGAGACCGCCGGGACCGACGACGCTGACCACCCGGGACGTCCGCAGCAGCCCGCCCACGGCGGTGACGTCCGCGTCCCGCCCCAGCAGTGGATTCGGTTCGTGCGGCACCCCGTGCCGGACCCTCGGCACGTCCGCCCGCACCAGCTCCTGGTACACGGACCCGAGCCCGGGCCCCGGATCGGTCCCCAGCTCGTCCCGCAGCCTGCGGCGGTAGGCGTCGTACCGGGTCAGCGCCGCGGCCCGCCCGGCCGTCTCGGCCTCGCACCGCAGCAGCTCCGCCAGCACCTGCTCGTCCCGCGGCAGCTCCCGGGCCAGCGCGGCGAGCGGTGCCACGGCCTCGGCGCGCCGCCCCAGCCGGGCCAGCGCGAGCGCCCGGCCCCGGACCAGCGCGCGATACGCCCCGACCCGCCCGGCGCGCAGCGCCACCAGCGGATCGTGCAGGTCCTCACCCGCACCGGCGCCCACGCTCCCGTCCCAGAGCGCCAGCCCGGCCTCGGCCTGCGCCAGGGCGCCTTCGTGGTCCCCGGCCCGGGCGCGCTCGGCACTCGCGGCCTCGCACACCAGCAGCGCGGAACTGTCGACCTGCGTCTCCTCCAGCGCCAGCCGGTATCCCGTCGGTGTGCTCACGACCAGTTCGCCGCCCAGCTGCGACCTGAGCCGCGACACCAGGATCTGCACGGCCTTGCCGGGCCGCTCCGGCAGCTCCTCCGCCCACAGCCCCTCCACCAGCCGGCCGGTGCTGCACCCCCCGCGCAGATCCGTCGCGAGCAGGGCCAGCAGTCCGCGCAGCCGGGGTGCGGTGATCTCCCGTCCGCGGCAGGAGACACGGGGCAGCAGGATCAGCTCGGTGGTCACCCGTGCAGAGTAGCCACCCCCCGGCACCGCCGTACGGAGACGACGGAGTGGTCCGGGCCGCCCGGACGCGACCGCCGGTCGACGCGCCGGTACGACGGTCAGCCCGGCGGCGCCGAGCGCGTCGAGCAGCGAGCCGCCCCCCGGGCCGCGGCACCCGCCCGGCGCTCAGAGCCCGGTCGGGCGAAAACCCCTACGAGAGACCGGAGTTGCGCGGCGCAACCCGCCGCGGCCATGGCCGTGCCGAAAACCCGGAGCGCGCCGGGCACGATGTCCATCTAGTCTCCGAAAAGAGCGCTGAGTGTATTTTCCGGTAGTGCGCTCCACTTGTTCCGAAGAGGAGAAATGAAGGGTTTCCGCAGGATTGCCGTTGCGGTCGCGTTCATGAGCGGTGCCGGCCTCGTGGGTGTCAGCGGCGCCGGCGCGCAGACCGTGACAAGCGCACCGCGGACGCCGGGCTGGATCCCCCCGGCCCGGAGTTCCGCGTGATCACCCGGCGCAGGTCGCGCCGCCCTTGCCGCGGACGGCCGGACGACGTCTAGGACTCGCTGAACCAGGAGCCGATCGGGGTCACTGGAAGGCGTCCCGCCAGGCGGTCCCGCCCGCTGCCCAGGCCGCCAGGGCCGCGATGACCTTGTCCGCGGAGACGGTCCGTGTCCGATAGTGCTCGGCGGGACTGCGATCACGGTGTTCGAGCTGGTAGGTGCCGTCAGGGCGGAGCCACACCTGGGCGTAGCAGTGCGCCTCCGCGGCGCACCGGAGCACGAGGTGACCGTCCCGGGGGAGGTTCAGCACCGCCGCCTCCAGCCGGGCGCCGCGCGGGCAGCCGTGCTCGGGGCGGTGGCCCGGGTGGGCAGCTGGGGCCACGGCTGCGGGATCGTCCCGGGCGGGCTCGGCCGGCGGCAGTCCGCAGGCGTCGACCAGTTCCATGAAGAGGTCTTCCACGAGCGGGTCCGCCCTCTTGGTCAGGACGGCACGAAGTGCTTCACGATCCGCGGTGAACCCGGCCTCGGCCGCCCAGTCCGCTATCCGCTCCACCGTCCCGGGCACCTCCGCGAGCATCCGGCGGACCCTCCTGTCGCCGTCGGTCTCCCCCGGAGGCGCCTCGTCCTGCGAAGACAGCGGCACCGACACCTCGTACTCCGCGGCCATCACCGGATCGAGGAAGGCCGACCAGGCCGCCCCGGACGGAGTGAGACCGCGGACGTAGCAGACATCACTGTCGACGACGCTTGCGATCATGACGGGTGAGCCGGTTGCCGTGACCAGGCGGTGCAGCCACCGGTCGTCGTCGTTCTCCGGAAGCCAGTCGTCGGCCTGCAGCGTCTGCCAGCCCCCGAGGCGTGACCGGCACGGGTGGAACCGACCGGCATGCTCATCGGCACACCACCCCGGGTCGTCGAACACCGGCAGCTCCGCCAACGAAGAACCGCTCCGCGCCAGCACGAAATCGCCCGAGTAGCCCATGCTTCCCCCTTGGAGACTGCCGCGATGCTAGCGATCGGGAAGCCAACCGGCCCGGTGGCCCCCGTGGTTCCGGTCGGGGCCGAGTGGCGGTGACTGGTGGGAAGCTCACGTTCGCCGCGTCCGAAGCCTGTACGGATTCTCCAAGTACCTTTTGGCGCACGCATGTTGGAATTTCTCCATGGCCACTCCCGCTGACGGAACCACCCACCTGAGTCCGGACGAGCCCGAGCGCCGCCTGCGTGCCGAGATCGAGCGGCTGAGAGACGAGGCGACGCACCAGAGGACGCTCGCCCACCGCCGCGCGGAGTTCTGGACCAAGATGGACATCGCCCTCGGTTTCCCCGCGGCCCTGCTCGCCGGCACGGCCGGCACGGCGGGAATGGCCTCGCCGGACGCGCGGGTTCCCGCCGCCTTCGCCGCTCTGGCCTCCGCCGGGTTCGCGGCGGGCGCGGGCTTCATGCGCAGCGACACCCGGCGCCGCGCCAACAAGCGCGCCCGGCACGCCTGGGCCTCCGTCGAGGCCAGGGCCACGGTGGCACTGGCGCGGGAGCAGCTGACCCCCGAGATCCTCGGCACCCTGCTGGAGTGCCGCCAGACCGCACTGGCCGCCTACGACGGCGAGGAGCCCCGGCCGGGAGCACCGTGATCCGCAGCCCTTCGGACCGACGCCTCCGGTATCGGCAATTGTGAGCTGAACCGGGATGTGAAGGGGCCGTCAAGACTTCCGGGATCATGCACTGTGCGGCCGTTGACGCGGTGTCACCCTTGCCCGTGCGGCACACGAAGCGTGGCCGTCGGGGGATCTGCAGAGGCGGCGAGTGCAGTGGGGGACTTCCTGGGGGCGGTCACGGCGTTTCCGACCGTGGTCTTCACCTTCGCGCTCGTCGTGGTGGCGGTCTACTGGCTGCTGGTGCTCCTGGGGGGCGCCCACTTCCACGGGGCGCGCGGAGGACACCACGGCCACGGGCACGGCCACGGCCACGGCGGGGGACGCCATGGCCACGGGGGACTGCAGAAGGTGCTGGGCCTGGGCGGGGTGCCGATCACCGTGGCGGTGTCGCTGGTGGTCGCCTTCGCCTGGTTCAGCGCGCTCAGCGGCCGGGTCGTACTCGGCAGCGGACACGGGGGAGTCCTGCTGCCGGCCGCCCTGGCCGGCGGCTGGGCGGGAGCGAGGGTGCTGGCGTGGCCGCTGCGGCGGCTGATGCCCGCCCCCGCCCCTCCGCCGTCGCGCCGCGACTTCGTCGGCCTCGGTTGCGTGATCCGCACCGGCCGGGTCGGCCCCGACTTCGGACAGGCCGAGGTCCGTGCGGCCGACGGCTCCTGCGCCGTCGTACAGGTCCGGCAGAGCCTCGACGACGCGGCCGGGCCGGGCGGCCTGCTCCGCGCCGGGGCGTCGGCACTCATCTACGACTACGACGACGCGGGCGAATACTTCTGGGTCATGCCCGCCGTGCCGGCCACCGGCTGACGCCACCTCATCTCCGGTCGTCCGTCCGGGCGTCGCGCACGTCCGTCGTTCACTCATCCATCCGCGGCAAGGTCGTCCAAGGGAACAGCCATGTCTGTCGTCACCATCGGAATCGGCGTACTCGTCGCCGTCCTGCTGCTCATCGGTCTGGGCACCCTGCTGCTCTTCGGCCGGCTGTTCCGCAAGGTCGTCCAGGGCGAGGCGCTGATCGTCTCCCGGCCCAAGAGCGTCGACGTCACCTTCACCGGTGCCCTGGTGCTGCCGATGATGCACCGGGCGGAGGTCATGGACATCTCGGTGAAGACCATCGAGATCTCCCGCACCGGGCGGGAGGGCATGATCTGCAAGGACAACATCCGCGCCGACATCCAGATCACGTTCTTCGTCCGGGTCAACAAGACGGTGGAGGACGTCGTCAAGGTGGCCCAGGCGATCGGCACGGAGCGCGCGAGCCATCAGGAGACGCTGCAGAACCTGTTCAGCGCGAAGTTCGCCGAGGCGCTGCGGACGGTGGGCAAGCAGCTCGACTTCGCCGACCTCTACACCAAGCGCGAGGAGTTCAGGGACCGCATCGTCGCGGCCATCGGCACCGACCTGAACGGCTACCACCTCGAGGACGCCGCGATCGACCACCTCGAACAGACCCCGCTGGGCCAGCTCGACGCGTCCAACATCCTGGACGCCCAGGGCATCCGGAAGATCACCGAACTGACGGCGCTGGAGCACATCCGCACCAACGACTTCCAGCGCAACGAGGAGATGGAGATCACCCGCCAGGACGTGGACGCCCGCGAGGCCGTCCTGGAGCTGGAACGGCGGCGCGCGGAGGCGGAGATCAGGCAGCGCAAGGGGATCGAGACCCTGCGTGCCCAGGAGGAGGCGGCCACCGCGCAGGTCCAGGAGGAGGAGCGGCTCAAGGCGCACAGCGCGCTGCTGCGGACCGAGGAACTGCTCGGCGTCCAGCGGGAGAACCAGGTGCGCGAGATCGCGGTCGCCGAGAAGAACCGCGAGCGCGTTCTCGCGGTGGAGAGCGAGCGCATCGAGAAGGACCGCCTGCTGGAGGTCGTCAACCGGGAGCGGGAGGTGGAGCTCGCCAGGGCGGAGAAGGAGAAGCAGGTCGAGGTGGAGCGCCGGAGCGTGGCCGATGTGGTGCGCGAGCGCGTCGCGGTGGACCGCACGGTCGCGGAGCAGGAAGAGGAGATCAAGCGGGTCAGGGTCGTCCAGGAGGCAGAACGCACCCGGCAGACCGTGATCATCGCCGCCGAGGCGGAGGCGCAGGAGCAGCTGGTCAAGGACATCAAGGCGGCCGAGGCGGCCGAGCAGGCCGCGCACCTGCGGGCCAAGGAGCAGCTGGTGCTGGCCGAGGCCGGGCAGAAGCGCGCGGAGCTGGAGGCCGCCGCCAACGTGCGCCGGGCGGAGGGCGAACGCGCCCTGGCCGGGGCGGCCGGCCTGGCCCAGGCCGAGGTCGCGGAGCGGCAGGCCATGGCGGAGGCGGCCGGCGTGCGGGCCCGGCTGGAGGGTGAGGCCGCGGGCCTGAAGGAGAAGGCGGACGCCATCGAGAAGGTCGGGCGCGCCGAGGCCGCGGTCGCGCAGAGCAAGGCGAACGCGGAGGCGGCGGGTATCCGGGAGCGGCTCCTCGGTGAGGCCGCCGGTCTCAAGGAGAAGGCGGCGGCGATGGCCGCGCTGGACGAGGTGTCCCGGGCCCACGAGGAGTTCCGGCTCCGTCTGGCCGCGGACAAGGAGGTCCGGATGGCCGCGCTGGAGGTCCAGAGCAAGGTGGCCGAGGCCCAGGCGGCAGTGCTGGCCGCCGGGCTCGAGAGCGCGGACATCGACATCGTCGGCGGCGACAGCGTGTTCCTGGAGCGGCTGGTCGGCGCGGTGTCCTTCGGCAAGGCGATCGACGGCGCGGTGCAGGGCTCCCAGACGGTGCAGGCCCTCGGGGCGGACTGGCTGAACGGCGAGAAGAGCTTCAGCGGCGACGCCACGGAGGTGCTGCGCTCGCTGGCGGCCGGGGGCCCGTGGAACCTGGCCCTGCTGATGAAGCTGCTGGGCGGCCGGACGGACACCGACACCACTCCGGCCGACCCGGTACGACTCGCCAACGGCACGGCGAAGTAACGCCCCCCGAAGGGGCCGGGGAACTGCGCGACCAGCCGGGACGGCGCCGCGGACGACCGACGGCGCAACGCGGCACTTTCAACGCTCGGGCGAGAGGGAACGGGAAGCAGTCATGGGCGTCGAGGACGGCACCTACCAGATCCTGCGGGCGAGGCTCGCCGACCGCGCCGCGGAACTCGGCCGACGGGCCGCCGAGCTGAACGCCCGCCGGCAGGACGCCTTCGGCTCCCGCCCGCTGCAACTGGCGGGCTCGGCCCGCCCCCGCACCGCCGGCGAGGCCACCGCCCGTGGCGTGGTCGCCGTAGGGCCCGACGTCCTCCTCCTCGGGACCTCGGCGCCCGACCTCGACGCGGGGCTGCTGTCGCTGCACGCGGTGGACGGTTCGGCCCTCGGGGCCGAGAAGGTGCCCGGCCTGCTCGACGACGAACGGTTCCACCGTGACCTGGCCGAACTGCTGCGCTACTACCGCGACGCCCGCCTGACCGATCTGCGGCGTACGGCGTCGGGGCGGCTGCTCGCCGTGTTCCGCACCGGCGGCAACGAGGGCGATCTGCGGGTCCTGAGCTGGCGGTTGAGGGCGGACCGGGTCGAGTACCTGGGCAACCACGGTGAACGCGACCTGCCGCAGCCGCCCGCCTCCGAGCTGCCGTGGACGACGACCGGACGTGAGCACCACGCGGACGGAAGGATCCTGATCGAAGGCGGCGAGAGCGGCGAGAGCGCGGTCTCGGTCGCCACCACCGGCGGCAGCCTCACGGTCCGGGCGCACCCCGGCGACCGGCTGCTGTTCCGGGAAGCGGTCGACGAGCCGCTGCAGAGTCTGGCCGACGCCACGGTCTCCTACGCGGCGACCGGCCCCCTGCTGCTCCTGCGGATCCGCCCCTACAACGAACCGGCGGACCGCTACCTGGTCGTCAACACGCGTACCGGTTCGGTGCGCCGCCAGGACTCCCTCGGCCGCGGCGCCAGGCTGCTGCCGGCCGAACAGGGCCTGATCTTCCCCGGCGGCTACGAACTGGCGGACGGCAGTCACCGGGCCTTCCGCGTCGACGGCGGCGCGGGCGGTGCCGCCGGTGCGGGCACGGGTACGGGCGCCGGTGCGGCGGCCGACGGGTCCGCCGCGGACGAGCTGCGCTTCGACACGGTGCTTCCCTCGCCCAACGGGGAGGACCTGCTCTACGTCCTGCGCCGGCCGGGCCGCGCCCAGGTCCTGCTGCTGCCGTGGAACACCGTCCGCCGCGAGGCAGCGAGCGCCCTGCACGGCGCCGCCTACACCCTGTTGCCGGACGGCACCCTCATCCTCCTGAAACCGGACCACGAGCCGGTGCGCACGCACGAACTCCAGCTGTGGCAGACCCCCTTCCAGTCCGCCGACCATGCCGCCGCACAACAGGTCGGGGACGGCCCGCTGGCACGGATCGGCAACGCCGACCTGGTCGCGGGCATCGCCGACTGCCTCGACGTGGTCCGTGGCGCGACCGCCGCCGCACAGGAGAACCGGACGGCGGCGACCCCGGAGCTGATCCTCGACTCCTGCGCCAAGGCGACGGACCGCCACTACTGGCTGGCCGACACCGGCCTGCTCGCACCCCTGGCCGAACTGCGGGACGCCGCCGCGCAACTGGCCGCAGAGCAGGCCAGGATCCGCCGGCTCGCCCAGCGCGCCGCACAGGCCCTGGACCAGGCGCACGCCGAGGCCGCCGCGCTGGTCCGCCGCTCCCACGGCGAACCGCCCGCCGACGCGGACACCTGGACCGCACTCCTCGCCGAACTGCGCCGGGCCCAGGGCCGTACCCGGACCCTGCGCGACCTGCCACAGCTCGACCTGGCCGCACTGGACCGGGTCGAGGGCGAGCTGGCCGCCGAGCTCGCGGCGGCGACCGAGCGTGCCTTCGCCTTCTTCGCCGGCCCCGACGCCTTCACCGCGCCCCTCGCCGCGGCGCGGCTCGCGGCCGGACAAGCCGCCTCGATCGCCACCGCCGCCGAAGCGGCGCGGCTCGCCGACCGCCTCACCGAACAGGCTGACGCCCTGGCCACCGTCACGGACCTGGTCACCGGCGCGGCCGATGCCGACCCGAGCGCGGGAACGGCCGTACTGCTGGCCGTCGGCGAGGTGCTGGCAGCGGTCAACCGCGCCCGGGCGGTGCTGACCACCCGCCGCCGCGCCCTGCTCGACGCCGAGCACCGCTCCGCGCACGCCGCGGAGTCGGCGCTCCTCGCCCAGGCGACCACCGCCGCCCTGTCCGCCGCCGACACCCCGGCCGTCTGCGACGACCAACTCGCCCGCCTGCTGCTGCGGGTGGACGCGCTGGAGGCCCGCTTCGCCGAGGCCGAGGACCTCGCCGCCGACCTGGCCCTGCGCCGGGAGGAGATCCGGCAGGCGTTCGCGGTCCGCCGCCAGACCCTGCTGGACGAGGCCGCCGCCCGCGCCGACCGGGCCGCCGCCTCCGCCCGGCGCGCCCTGCGGACGCTGAGCCGCAGACTGGCCGGGCTCGGATCCGCGGCCGACATCCACGCCGCCCAGGCCACCGACCCGATGGCGCTGCGCGTCCGCGCCGCCGCCGGGGAACTGCGCGGCCTCGACGACCGGGTACGCGCCCAGGAACTGGAGGACGGCCTGCTCGGGGCCGTCCGCACCGCGCTGCGTGAGCTGCGCGACCGGGCCGACCTGTCCGAGGACGGCGGCGCCACCGTCCGCCTGGGCCGGCACCGCTTCGCCGTCCGCCGCGAGCCGGTGGAACTCACCCTCCAGCCGGACGGCGACGGCCTGGCCTTCGTCGTCACCGGGACCGGCTACCGCCGGCCCGCGGGCGTCCCCGAGCTGCTCGCCGGCCGTGAGTTCTGGACACAGCCCCTGGTGAGCGAGTCACCGACGCTCTACCGCGCCGAGTACCTGGCCGCCGCACTGCTGTCCACGGCCACACCACCGTCCACGGCCGGCGGCACACCGGGTGAAGCGCTGCTCGACCAGGTCCGCCGCGCGGCCGAACGGGGCTACGACGAGGGGTACGAGCGCGGCGTCCACGACCACGACGCCGCCGCCGTCCTCGGCGCGCTGCTGCGGCTGCGAGCCGGTGCCGGCCTGCTGCGGCACCCCGCCGGGGTGCGCGCCACCGCCCAGCTGTTCTGGGCCCATGGCGCATCCGACGTCCAGCGGGCCGCCTGGCGGCGCCGCGCCCGGTCCCTGGCGCTGGCACGAAGCCACTTCGGACCGGGCGCCGCGGCGACCGCCTCCCACGAGCTGGCGGCCGAACTCACCGACGCGGTGTCCGAGTTCACCGCCGCCACCGGACTGCCGCCGGTGACACGGGCGGGCGACTACCTCCAGGAGGAACTCGCCGACCCGCACGGGGGATTCGCCACCGGCATCGCCGCACGCACCCTGCTGGACGGCTTCCGCCACACCGACGCCGCCCCCGTCCTCGCCACGGACCTGGACGCGCTCGGCACCGACCTGCTCGCACGGCACCAACTCGCCTCCGCCTGGCTCGAGTCGTACGCGGCCGTCCACGTGGCGGGCGCCGACGGCGAGGGCGTGCCGGAGGCCGTGGCGCACCTGTGCGCGCCCGATCTGCCGCGTTACGAGATCACCGCCCCCGTCGGCGAGACGGTCGACGGACTCCTCGGCACCCACCCCCGCGTCCGCGACGGGCGGCTGACCGTACGCATCGACGAACTCCCCCACCGGGCACGGGTGTTCCGCGAGGAGCGGGCCCCGGCCTTCCGCGCCTTCCAACGCCGGCGCGCGGACGTGCTGGCCGCCGAGCGGGCCCGGTTGCGCCTGGACGACCACCGCCCCCGCCCGCTCGCCGGCTTCGTCCGCAACCAGCTCATCGACCAGGTCTGTCTCCCCCTCGTCGGCGACAACCTCGCCAAGCAGCTCGGCACGGCCGACACCGCCGGCCCCGCCGACCGCAGCGGCCTGCTGCTGCTCCTGTCCCCGCCCGGCTACGGCAAGACCACCCTGCTGGAGTACGTCGCCGACCGCCTGGGCCTCCTCATGGTCCGCGTCGACGGCCCGGCCCTCGGTACCGGCACCACCTCACTCGATCCCGGCCACGCCCCCGACGCGGCGGCCCGCCGCGAGGTCGAGAAGATCGTGTTCGCCCTGGAAGCGGGCAGCAACGTCCTGCTCCACCTGGACGACATCCAGCACGTCTCCGCCGAACTGCTCGAGAAGTTCATCCCGCTGTGCGACGCGCAACGCCGGGTCGAGGCCGTCAGCGAGGGCGTCGCCCGCAGCTTCGACCTGCGTGGCCGCCGTTTCGCCGTCTGCCTCGCGGGAAACCCCTACACCGCGAACGGACGGCGCTTCCGGATCCCCGACATGCTCGCCAACCGCGCCGACGTCTGGAACCTCGGCGAGGTGCTCTCCGGCCACCGCGACCTGTTCGCCCTCTCCTTCCTGGAGAACGCCCTCGCCGCCAACCCGGTGCTGGCCCCCCTCGCCGGCACCGGACCGGCCGACCTGGGCCTGCTGGTCGCCCTGGCCGACGGCGAACCGGGCGCACAGGCCGACCAGCTCTCCCACCCGGTGCCGGACCTGGACCGGGTGCTGGCCACGCTCACCCGGCTGCGCCGCGTCCAGCGGACCGTGCTGGCCGTCAACAGCGCCTACATCGCCTCCGCCGCCCAGCAGGACACCGACCGCCTCGGACCGCCGTTCCTGCTCCAGGGCTCCTACCGCACCATGGCCCAGCTCGCCGCCCGGATCGACCCCGTCCAGAGCGACAGCGAGGTGGAGGCCCTGCTCGACGACCACTACCTCGCCGAGGCGCGGACCCTCGGCAGCGCCGCCGAGGCGAACCTGCTCGCCCTCGCCCGGCTCCGCGGCCGGGCCACACCCGAACAGGAATCCCGGTGGCGTGCGTTGTGCGCCGCCTACCCGTCCGCCGACTGATCCGGCCATCCCAGCAGCCGCGCACCGAACACCGCCGTCTCCAGGGTGTAGCGCTGCAGCGCGTCATCCGGATCCAGGCCGGTGAGCCGGACGATGTGCGCGATGCGGTACGCGAGCGCGCGCACACTCAGCCCGAGCCGCCGCGCCGCCTCCGCCGCGACGTAGCGCGACTCCGCGTAGGCGGTCAGGGTCTCCAGCAGCAGCTGAGCCCCGCCACGCGCCTTGCGCAACGGACCCAGGACCCCGTGCACCAGCTCCTCCAAGGCCTCCCGGTCCCGCAACAGCACCGGCAGGACCAGCAGATCGGCCGCGTTCAGCAGCTTCCCGTCCAGCCCCAGCTGGGCCGCCTGCTCCAGTGCGTTCCGCGCCTCCTCGTAGGAGTGCACGACACCGCCGGGCCCGCTGTGCGGACGGCCCACCACGACCCGCCGCCCCTGCGTCAGCTCCGCGAACGCCCTGACCGCCGCGGCCTCGCCCGGGCCGGAGGGCACGATGCACACCAGCCGTCCGTGCTTCACGGCGAGCAGGACCTCCTCCTCGCCGAAGCGGCCGAGCAACTGCCGCTCCAGCGCCCGCACCTGGGGATCCTCCAGGTCGTAACCGTCGCCCTCGGCGACCGCGACGACATGCGCACAGGCCAGGTTCAGCCCGAACCGCTCGGCATGTTCGGCGAGCCGCCCCAGATCACTACGGCTGCTCAGCAGGTCCGCGACGAACTCCCGCCGCCCGGCCTCCTCCCGGCGCAGCCGCTCCCGGTAGGCCCGGCCGTGACCCGTGGCGAGCGCGGCCACCGCGGCCCGCAGCGCCACCATCGAGGCGGCGTCCACAGGCTGCCCCTCCCACACCCTGCCGGTGGCGGCAAGCCGCTCGTCCACCAGCTCGGCAAGCCCCCGCCCCGCCTCGGCGGCCCGGTCGCCGTAGTCGCGCAGCGCCTCCAACTCCGCCCGTCGCAGCCGCCGTCCGCTCCTGGCCACGTCCTCCAGCAGCCGCGTCCACGAACCGTCCTCGGCCGCCGCGGACACCCCCGAAACAGCTCTGCCCGTACCCAACTCCCGCTTCCTCCCCCACACCCCGACAGCAACGCGCCAGCGTACGCCGCACCACGGACACACGACACCCGCGGCAGCGTCTTTCGCACGGCCGCGGTGACCCGGCGCAGCGTCCCGGGTGCGCAGGACGGGCGGGGGAGGGGATGCGACGCTGGAGTGAGGGCCCCGCGGGTGGAGGCCCGAGTGCGTCCTCGGCCCGGCGGTCCGAGCGTCGCCGGGCGGCCTCACCGCGTGGATCCGGTCCGCCGCGACCAGGACCGCGCGACCAGCCCGGAAGGCAGGTGCGTTCCCATGCGCACGTCGACCCGTATCGCCGGTGCCCTCACCGGCCTGACCCTCACCCTCGGCGGTGCGGTCCTCGCCGCTCCCGCGGCCCGGGCGGACATCCCCACCTGCACGCGGATGGCCGAACTGGCCGGCGCCGGCGCTTCCGACTCGGTCACGGCGGCCTGCGGCCGTGGCGTGGCCGGAGACCTGCAGGGCTGCGTCACCGGGCTGACCGGGGCCGGAGTGGCGGGCGGCGCCGCGACCGGTGCCTGCCGGGCGGCGGCCCACGAACCGCGTTAGAGGCGTTGGTGGCACGGCCGCATGCCGCTCGGGAGCCCTGCGCCTCGCCTCGCGTGCCTCAGGCGCAGCGTCCATGCTGGATGAGCAGGGCGCCGTCGTCAGACCCGCTCCTTCGCGAAGGCCGGACGCAGGCGCCTGAGAGGAGGAGGACGTCATGCGCGTACGAAGGATCCTGGGCCTCGCCCTGGCCGCGGCGACCCTCGCCGGCGCGAGCGCCGTAGGCGCTGTCGGCGCCGCGGCCGCCTCGTCTCCCGACATCTCCCGGAACGACTGCACGGCCGCCGGCGGACACATCGTCTCGCGCCCTTACGCAGGCGAGGCCTGCGAGCTGCCTGACGGGACCAACCCCGCGATCACCTGACCGGTCATCACGCGGGCGGGCAACCCGGCGAGGCGGAGTGACGACACCCGGTCCACCGCCGGGTCCACGGCCCGCGACCGTTTCGAAGCCGGGCCCGCCTGGGACAGGTCATCCCAAAACCTGTCCGAGCCCAAGATGACGGATCCAGAGGTGGCGTGTCCCGCACCGGCAATCACTTTCCGGCCAGGTCTCGAAGCCTCTGAGCGCGTTGGGCTCTGTCGAATAGTCGTTCTTCTCTACGAGAGGAACCAATGGCAGTGTGTTTCGAACTGATAAGGCGCAGCACCAGGAGGGCCAGCATTCGAGTCTGCAACCGAGTAAACATCCGAGGGGGTACGCGCTTCCGCGTGGTGAGAATCTGACGCGAATTTAGGATGCTCTTCTCTTTGCGGACGTCTGCGTTTTGCCGAGCGGCGGGGAGCGCGACCTCGTCCACCGCTTTCAGTCCTAGCGCGGCAATGCCGGCGGAGAGATTCGGATATTCCTTCTCCAGCCTCCTTCTCTCGACCCGGTCCCCTTCAAGGACATACTGCAGATACGACATTTCCACCGCGTGTGTGCGGGGTGACTCCAGGGCAATCCTCACGACACGCCATGGTACAGACTTCGTGGCGCCTGCCTGTACATCCGAGGAACCCCATTGGTTGCGCTCTCTGGTGTCGCATACCGCTGAAGACCCGGCGGCCGGCCTGTCTGAAAGCCATATGACAGGGAGAATAAAATAGAGTGAAGCGAAAAGTCGTATCGGGTTTCCGGAAAAGATCTCTGTAGGGGGATCTTTTCGTCGGTACGAGCGGCTGGTGAGCCGCTTCGGTCAGATCTCGGGGCGCGGCGCGTAGACGCCGTTCTGCAGTCTTGATCACTTCGCAGATGACGGCCATTGAGCTGCCATGGTGCCCTCACAGGGCGGTTGGAATTCTGGCGGCGCCCGCAGAAGGGTCGACTGCAGGCATGCTCCGCCCCTGGCGACGTTCGGCGCATGTCACTCCGGTGCCGTCAGGATTCCCTCGGCCTGAAACAATGTGGCGTTCCCTGCCATGGCTGAACAGGTCGCCCACTTCTGCCGGGCTCCCACCGGAGCCGCGATCGTCGGTGAAGCAGGGCCCGCAGAATGGTACGTGGCGCGTTGCCGCAACGGCCTCGACTCCCTGTGACGGGACAGCGTCACGGGCGCCGTGTCCAAGATCGTGCAGATCGTGTGTGCCGACCCCGGGGCGGAAGAACCGGGGTCGGCACGGGTGTGTTATGGCAGCGGGGTCCCCGGAAGTTCAGTGAAGCCTGCGCCGCAGCTGGCTCCCAGGTTCGACGCGCTGAACGGAGTCGCGGTGATGTTGCATACGGCCTCGTAGATCGCCCCCTTGTCGGTTTCCACATTGAGGAAGAGCTTGTTGGGGTTGGGCGCACTGCTGTCGGTGACGGACACGGAGGCGTCGATCACGCACTTCGGGGCGTTGGCGACGGCATCGATGTCCGCCCATACCCCAGGGGTGCGGCTGTCGTTGAGGAAAGCCTTCCCCTTGCCGTTCGTCGCCAGGCGGAACTCGGTGTTCGCGAAGGTTCCGAGGGTCACGATGTCGGTGTCGAAGCCACGCTCGTCCTCGCGGCAGCGTGTACCGACCGGCCCCTTCTTGAGGCCGCTCTGGTTCGCCGACTTCCCGGACGAGACTCCGGGAGTGGAGTACTTGGCTCCAGCCGCCGCGTGAGTGGCGTTCTGGGCGACCGCGGGCGAGGCGAAGAGTGCCCCGGCGGCGACCACTCCGGTCACCGCGAACAGGGCTCTCGAACCGTACTTCATTCGCGTGTCTCCATTCTCTGAGGGTGTGCGACGCCGACCCGGCGGTTCGCCTAGGGGAGCTCTGCCGAGCAGAGGTTGCACACTCGGACATAGCCGATCATTACCAGCACAGTCTTGCGATAAGTCATATATCGGAATCATCACCTGTTGAGAGCACGGGGCTGCCTGGGTGGATCAAGCGAGTGCCGCAGTCGCGCCGGGTGGGGGCCACCACTTGTCCGGGCCGAGTGGGTCCGCGGTCTGGTGCTGGGCGTGCTCTCGGTGGCCGGCGCCCCTCGGTTCCCGGACGGGGGTGTCCTTCCTCGGTGGCGGTGCCGCCGCGTTCGCCGCGTCCGGGTGGGCGGAGACTTCCGGTTCGAGGATCTTCGCCTCGGCCGGCCGCCGTGACAGCAGCCGCGAAAGGGCCCCGCTCGTGTCGCCGAAGACATCGGCCGGTGCGCCACGCGTGGCAGAAAAGGTGCATCTGCGGGCAGTTCGCCTATGGTGATGCCGTGCGCGGAATTCTGCTGGCCGGAGGCACCGGCTCGAGACTGTGGCCGTTGACCCGCTCGGTGTCCAAACAACTCCTGCCGGTCTTCGACAAACCGATGGTCTACTACCCGCTCTCCACACTGCTGATGGCGGGCATTCGGGAGATCCTGATCGTCACCACCCCGCAAGATCAGGATCAGTTCCGCCGGTTGCTCGGCGACGGCGGCCAGCTGGGCCTGCGGCTGGAATACGTGGCACAGGAGCGCCCGAAGGGAATCGCCCATGCCCTCGTCCTCGGGGCTGACTTCATCGGCGGCGAGCCGGTTGCGCTGATCCTGGGCGACAACATCTTCCACGGCACCGGACTGGGCACACAGCTGTCCTGCTACGGCGACCTGAAAGGCGGAAGAGTCTTCGCCTACCAGGTCGCCAACCCCTCGGCCTACGGTGTCGTGGAGTTCGACGAGGAGGGACGGGTACTGTCCCTCGAGGAGAAACCGGCCCGCCCGAAGTCGCGGTACGCCGTGCCCGGCCTGTATTTCTACGACAGCCGGGGGGTGGAGTTCGCGCACGGCCTCAGGCCCAGCGCCAGGGGCGAGTTGGAGATCACCGACCTCAACCGTGTCTATCTGGAGTCCGGGGAACTGAGCGTCACCCGGCTCGACCGGGGCACCGCCTGGCTGGACACGGGGACCTTCTCCTCCATGGTCGAGGCGTCGGAGTTCGTCCGGGTGATCGAGCAGCGCCAGGGCTTCAAGGTCGGCTGTGTCGAGGAGGCGGCCTGGCGGGCCGGACTGATCGACGACGGCCGGCTCCGGGAGCTGGCCCGGCCGCTGCTCGCGAGCGGATACGGCGATTACCTGCTGGGTCTGCTGGAGGAATCCCGGTATCTCGTGGTATCCCCACGAGGCAGCGGGGACACCGGACCGCGCGGCGAGAAGATGCTGCGCACCGGTCCACATGCCGCGCACCGGGCCGTGGGTTCTGTCTGACGGCATCCCCTCTCCTGACCGAAGTCGCGCGGCGGGTGTCCCGAAGGCGCGGTTGGTGAGTGTGGTGGGAAAGGTTGCACGGCAGGACGTTGTTTTCGTGTGACCGGTGGGGGTTGAAGGGACCTGGGTCGACACGCCTGCGGTGCTCACCGCCTGCGGTTATCGCCGCGATATTCGCTACGCGTTGTTCCGCTGGGACGGGCCAAGGATGTGACATGCGTCGGCGGCGCCGTACTGGAGGTCGTGGTAGACATCCGTATTGGTTTCCCCCGCTCCGGGAAATGGGAGCGGTCCGGCTGGACGGCACCACGTACCGCTACGCGTGCCTCCCGGAACGTCCGGGGCCACGTCTTCATGGCGCTGGAGGTCAGTTCCGCCGTCGCCGCTCAGGGTTTGGAAGGGTACGTGCCGCAGCGGGAGTTCGGGGCCGGTCCACTCGTCCTGTCGCCGGCGGTGCCTGGCCCGACGACACCCGGGCGTGCCGACTTCGTTCGAGGTCGGCAGGGTGTATCGCGGAAGTCCCGCGGCCAACGGGGCGCATCGAGTCGGAATTTATGACGCCTTGAACTAATTCGACTCGTTGCGGCCACCCGGGTGATGTTGGGCTATGTCGGGGTCTCATTCCTGTTTACTTCATCGCCCGAAGTGAACAATGGCGCTGTCGATGGCCGCCGTTTGGTGAGCGCGCTCGATGCACGCGTATACGGCGTGGCCATTTCCCAAGTTTCGCGAGGAAGGTTCTCAGTGAGCCGCAGAACAATGCGAAGTTCGCGCGTGAAATCCGCAACCCTGGTTTCGGTGGGCGCGCTTGCCGTCGTGCTCAATATTGCTCCGAGCGCCGCGGCCATCACCGATGCGATCCATCGGTCCGGCACGAGCAGCAGTGCGGGGCTGCCCGGCCCGAACGGTGCCGTGAGCGCCGACCACGGCAAGGGGCAGCTGAAGTCGGGCACGAGCTCCCAGGATCATGACCGTGGGCCGCAAGGGCAGCGTGGCGACAGGGGCCCGCAGGGCCCGCAGGGCCCACAGGGTGTCCAGGGCTCGCAGGGTGTCCAGGGCAGCACCGGGGCCACTGGTCCTCAGGGTTCGCAGGGCTCTCAGGGCTCGCAGGGCAACACCGGGGCCACTGGTTCTCAGGGTTCGCAGGGCTCTCAGGGTTCGCAGGGCTTCCAGGGCGACACCGGGGCTACTGGTTCGCAGGGTTCCCAGGGTTCGCAGGGCTTCCAGGGCGACACCGGGGCTACTGGTTCCCAGGGTTCCCAGGGTTCCCAGGGCTTCCAGGGTTTCCAGGGCGACACCGGGGCTACTGGTTCCCAGGGTTCCCAGGGTTCCCAGGGCTTCCAGGGCTTCCAGGGCAACACCGGGGACACTGGCCCTCAGGGCTCGCAGGGTGACACGGGTGTCCAGGGTCCGCAGGGCTTCCAGGGCAACAACGGGGCCACTGGTCCTCAGGGTTCGCAGGGTGACACGGGAGCCACCGGTGCCACGGGTGCGACTGGTCCCATGGGCCCGCAGGGTGTCACAGGGTCGACCGGTCTGACCGGGGCCACCGGCCCTCAGGGCTCGCAGGGTGCCACGGGGTCGACCGGCCTGACCGGGGCCACTGGTCCTCAGGGCTCGCAGGGTGACACGGGAGCCACCGGTGCCACGGGTGCGACTGGTCCCATGGGCCCGCAGGGTGCCACGGGGTCGACCGGTCTGACCGGGGCCACCGGCCCTCAGGGCTCGCAGGGTGCCACGGGTGTCCAGGGTTCGCAGGGCTTCCAGGGCTTCCAGGGCTTCCAGGGTGCGACGGGGGACATTGGTCCTCAGGGCCCGCAGGGTGACACGGGTGTCCAGGGTTCCCAGGGCTTCCAGGGTACGCAGGGCTTCCAGGGCTTCCAGGGTGCGACGGGGGACACTGGTCCTCAGGGCTCGCAGGGTTCGCAGGGCTCGCAGGGTTCCCAGGGCTTCCAGGGCTTCCAGGGCTTCCAGGGTGAGACCGGGGCCACTGGTCCTCAGGGCTCGCAGGGCGACCCGGGTGTCCAGGGTCCGCAGGGCTTCCAGGGCACCACGGGCGCCACGGGTGCCACGGGTGCGACTGGCCCCACCGGCGCGCAGGGTGCCACGGGTGCGACCGGCCTGACCGGCGCCACCGGCCCGCAGGGTTCTCAGGGTGCCACCGGCACCACGGGTGCCACTGGCCCCACGGGCCCGCAGGGTGGCACCGGTGCCACCGGTTCGCAGGGCCCTCAGGGTACGCAAGGCGCCCAGGGAGCGGTCAGCACCACCGTCGTGACCGGAGCCCAGGGAGCACAGTCGACCGCCACCTGCCCTGTCGGCCAGTCGGCTCTCGGCGGTGGATATCAGGACGCCACGGCCACCTCCGCCGCGAGCCAGAGTGCCCCGATCGGTGGCTCCCCCGCCACGGGATGGCAGGCCACCAGCAACGACGGCTCGACGCTCACGGCGTACGTGATCTGCAGTCCGTGACCACCGCAAGGTGAGCGGTGGTACACGCGTACCACCGCCCACCCCGGTTCGGACGAGCTTCGGTGCCCCAAGGCTTCGGCCTCGGGGCGCCGGCGCGTTCCGCCCCCGTTTCCGGCGCCGCCCCGCGCTCGACGCCGAGTCCTACGACACCGACCTCAGCCGGTCCGGCTTGCCAGGAACGCGCCGCACTCCGGACGGCGAGAAAGACAGACAGCCATGCGCATTCTCGTGACCGGCGGCGCCGGATTCATCGGTTCGGAGTACGTCCGCCGACGGCTGAAGTCCGAGCCGGGGACACGGATCACCGTCCTCGACAAACTCACGTACTCAGGGGTCGAGGCCAACCTGGCTCCCGTGGCGGGGCACCCGGGTTTCACGTTTTTCCAGGGCGACATCTGTGACCCGGACGTGGTCGACCAGGTGATGGCGGCCCAGGACGCGGTGGTCCATTTCGCCGCCGAGTCGCATGTGGACCGGTCCATCCACGGTGCGGGCCCGTTCGTCCGTACGAACGTGGTGGGCACCCAGGTGCTCCTGGACGCGGCCCACCGACACCGCGTCGGCCGCTTCGTCCACGTCTCCACCGACGAGGTGTACGGCTCCATCGGCGAGGGCTCCTGGCCCGAGACGTGGCCGCTCGCGCCGAACTCCCCGTACTCCGCGTCGAAGGCCGGCTCCGACATGCTGGCGCTCGCCTACCACCGGACCCACGGCCTGGACGTCGTCGTCACCCGGTGCACCAACAACTACGGGCCCTACCAGTTCCCCGAGAAGGTCATCCCGCTCTTCATCACCAACCTGCTCGACGGGAAGCAGGTCCCTCTGTACGGCGACGGCCGCAACATCCGCGACTGGCTGCACGTATCCGACCACTGCCGGGGCATCGACCTGGTCCTGCAGGGCGGCAGGGCCGGGGACGTCTATCACATCGGCGGCGGGACCGAGCTGAGCAACCACAAGCTCACCGGTCTGTTGCTGGACGCGGTCGGCGCGGGCTGGGACCGGGTCGAGCAGGTGGCCGACCGGAAGGGCCACGACCTGCGCTACTCGCTGGACGACGGCAAGATCCGCGAAGAGCTCGGGTACGAGCCGCAAGTGGACTTCGCCGCGGGCCTGGCCGCCACGGTCTCCTGGTACCGCGAAAACCGCTCCTGGTGGGCGCCGCTCAAGGAGAGCGCGGGGCCGCGGTGAGCACCGGATGGCTGGTGACCGGCGCCCGCGGACGGGCAGGACAGGCCGGCCGGACTCGCCGCCCGTCCGGACGCCGTGGTGACTGATGCGGGTCGTGCCGAGCTGAACATCACCGACCCGACCGCCGTCCGCGCGCTCGTCAGGGGCCATCGTGTGGTCGTCGGCTGTGCCGCCTGGACGGACGTCGACGGCGCCGAGCGGTCCGGGGCGGCGGCCACGGCCGTGAACGGCACCGCTGTCCGCCACCTGGCGCTGGCCTGTGCGGACAGCGGTGCGCTCCTGCTGCACGTCTCCACCGACCACGTGTTCCCGGACGACAGCCGTGAGTCCTGCTCCGAGGACGCGCCGGCAGGTCCTGTCAACGCCTACGGGCGCAGCAAGCTGGCGGACGTGGTGGCCGACCAGCACGGCCGGCCCACCTGGTCCCGCGCGCTCGCCCGGCAGCTGGCCGCGCTCGGCCGTGCGGCCCTGGCCGGGCGGACGCCTGCGGGCATCCACCACGGCACGGCGGACGGCCGCACCACGTGGTACGGCCTGGCGCGGGAGACCTTCCGCCTCGCGGGCCTCGCCCCGGAACGGCTCCGCCCGTCGGCTCGGAGGCGTTCCGCGCCGTGCGGCCCGCCCGGCGTTCGGGGTCTTGGGCCACGGCGACCGGGCCCGTTGCGCACTCGCCGGCCTCGCGCGATGGGACGACCAGCCGGCCGCGGCCCTCGCCGAGCACCCCTTCGCCGCTCCGGCCGAAGCGACGCGCAGTAACGGCCCACGGCCGCCGGCCTGATTGCCGAGCGACTCCCGGACGGAGAGAAAGGAAAGGCGCCCTGCGGACCTGACGGTCCGCAGGGCGCCTTTTCGCGTGCACCGGCGTCAGACCAGCAGCGGTCCTCCGCACCGCTCGGCGCCGTCCTTCATCGCGATGAGGTTGGCGACGACATAGGAGATGTTGTTCCGGGAGTGCCACTCGGTGGGGAAGTAGGTGACCAGACGTGACGACTGGAACCTGGCCTCGATCTCGGGCACGAAGGCGCGGTACTGGTTGTCCGTGTAGTACCAGAACGAGTTCTCGTTGTAGTAAGCGAGGTGGGTCGGGTCCTGGTACGCGCCGCGGCCGTCGGAGCTGGGCGTCATGGTGAGGAGCATGCCGCCGGGTGCCAGCAGCCGGTACAGCTCGTTGATCAGCGGCACTTTCGCCGGCACGTGCTCGAGGAAGTCCACCGCCCGCAGCAGACCGACCGAGTTGTCGGGAAGGTCGAGTTTTCCGGGCAGGGTCGCGACGATGTCAACGCCCTCACCGGGGTACTGGTCCACGCCGAGGTAGCCGGGCGGCTTGCGGTGCGCCGCGCCGAGGTCCAGTGCGAGCAGTTCACGCCGGTGCGTCCAGGCCAGCGCGTTGGCCTCGATGTACTTGTCGTACAGGGCGACCGTCTCGCGCTGGATGTGTGCGTTGATCTCCGGGTCGCGCTGGGTGTTCGCGGGGTGCATCCGCTGCAGGTACAGACAGCGGGGGATGCGGTGGAAGTCGCCGAGGTGGAACAGCCGGCACATCAGGTCCTGGTCGTCCAGCACCGTACGCGTGGCGTCGTACCCGCCGGCCTTCTCGTAGCTCTCCTTACGGAATGCCCGCACGTGGTTCGGCGCGTACCAGATGTAGGAGACGTTGTGCGGCGTCGGGTCCATGGCGAGCGACTGGAGCAGCTTGCGGCCGTCGACGCGGACATCCTCGTACTTCCAGCCGTGCGCCTCGTTGAAGCGGCTCTCGTCCCGCTTGCCGTCCTCGGTGATCTGCGCGGTGTTGCTGTACACGAGGACGGCCTCGGGATGCGCGTCGAACGCCTTGGCCAGTTCCGCAAGGCATGCCTTCGCCAGGAGGTCGTCGTGGTCGAGTTCGACGAGGATCTCACCGCGCGCGAGTTCGCAGGCCCTGCGCTTCGCCGCCCCGACGCCGCGGATGCTGTCCGCGATCTCGATCCGGACCCGTTCGTCGTGCCGTTCGGGTCGCCACCGGGCGCCGTTGTTGAGCACGACGATCCACTCCCAGTCCGCACAGGTCTGCGCCTGAAGGGACTTGAGGCACTCGTCGAGGAAGCGGGGCTGGTGGCTGGGGGTGAAGACGGAGAACCTGGGCGTCGCGGTCGATGTCATCCGTTGGTACCTGCCTGACTCGAAGTCGGAGTGGGGGTTACGTCGTCCTGGAACTGTTCCGGGACCTGGGAGTACAGCGAGGGGTCGGCCGCGACGGCGCTGCGGAACTCGTCCTCGGCCTCGTCGTCGTGCTTCTTCTGCGTCAGGATCCAGCCCAGCTGGAGGTGGGCCGTGGCGGCCCGGGGACTGGCGGCGATGGCGCGCTTCAGGAGTCTGACGGCGTGGTCGGTGTCGCTCGCCTTCAGCAGGACCGCCTCGTTGTAGAGGGCCGAGGCGTACTTCGGGTCGATCTTCAGCGCCTTGTCGTAGGCGTCACGAGCCACGGCCGTCCTGCCGTCCCGTTGCGCGAGGACGCCCAGGTTGTACCAGGCCAGCTTGTTGTTGGGTTCGAGCTCCAGCACCCGCTGATAGGTTCTGGCTGCACCTTGGAGGTCCTGGTACTTCTCCTGCAGCAGGGCGGCCTGGAAAAGCGTATTGGCATCCTGAGTCCGTTTGGTCACCAAATTGGACTCGGATTCAGGTGCTGTTGCGGAGTGGGACTGAACCGCCCAGGTGATCACCCCGGCCGCAATCGCCGCCGCACCGCCGATCCCCGCCCACAATCGCCTGCGTTTCATTTTTTCACATCTCGCATAAATAGTGAAGGATCAAGGATGTGGCTGATCCCGGGCAGGTGGTCGACACCGAAAAGACCACGGCGGTGCCGACGGTGCCGGAGTCCGAACCACCGTCATTTCCGCTGACGTTACGAGTTCTTTGTGAGGGTGCGGCCGTTCGGCAGGTATTTGCGGCGTGCAGTCCACCCGAATGCAGGCATCAAAGCCCGGCGAGGCGAAGGGGATGGGTGAGGAATCGGGGCGAGCGTCGAGGGCGAGCGTCAACGCCTGTCCAGGGGTGATCAGTTGCGGCGCGCGCCATCCATCGGCGTGATAGTGACTTCGAGTTGCAGTAAATGCAACAATCGTCGCGCATCACGCTCACCGCTGTTTGATATCCGTGTCGGCGCCGGGGGCGCCGTGCACGCTGCGGACGAGGAGTCACGCGCCCCGTGAACCAGGCCGTCGCCAGGGAGCCCAGGACGCGGTCCTGGACGCGCACGTCAAGGAAGAGGCCGGCAGGGGGCTTTGGCCGGGCCGACGTGGGCGAGCTCTTCCGGGGGTTCCTGGGCACAGATCGCTGCCCGGTGGCGAGAGTTCCCCCGCCTCGCCGCCCGCCGCCGCGGTGGGGATTGCGCGGCGGCTCATGGATCACCCCTGGATGCTGAATCCGGCCACCACTTCATCCCGAGTTCGTCGAGGTGGGCGCGTCGCTGGGCACTCAGCCTCGTGGCGCGGCGGCGGACGTTGCTGATGAACGCGCCCGGTTTCACGGGGTCGCCCTCGACGTCCTCGATGTGCGTGCGGGGCACGGTCAGATACCCCTGGCGGGACCGAACTGCCGGGCGGCAGCGATGTTCCGCGCCCACGCGGTGCTCCGGGAGCGGCCCGCGGACCGCTTTTCCCCGGCCGCCGGCTCCACTCCAAGTGCGTTGCTCGGCAGCCATTGCTGGGCGGGGAGGAGTCTGTCCCAACCGTGCCGCTGCGCGGCTGCCCAGGCTCCCAGCTCCTCGCCCTGGACGATGACCTGGTCTGCGGGCGCCGACAGTGTCCCGCCGGCCTTCACGTCGGCATGGGCGAGGCACAAAAGCAGCGTTGCCGGCCGACGTCCCAGGAGGGGCACACCCTGGATCGATCGCGTACAGGCCCCCAGCCGGTCCTGTGGCAGTTCCCCGGCGTAGAAGACGGTCTCACCCGCTGCGCGTCGTTCGGTGTTCTCCCGTGCCTTGCGGGCGGCGGCGCGCTGGTTCTCGACCCATGTCCCGATCGGGCAGCCCTTCCACACTGCGGAGGTCGGCGGGAGCGGCATCCAGCCGGACGCGGCCGCGTATGCGCGGGCCACGATCAGGCCCTCTTCCCACGCGGTGTCGTGCACCGGCCACACCACGCCCAGCGCCCGGAGTCCGGCCACACGCTCCGGCTGCAGCGTTCCCGCGGCACAGGAGCGGCGCTCATCTGCGGCCCGTACTCCCAAGGGGTGGTTGCCGATCCCCTGCCAGTATGCGGGTGTGACAAAGGTGTAGGGCACCCGCAGTTCGGGGCCGCCGGTCTCGAGCCGCCACCGCGTGGCGGCTTCGATGCCGCGCCGCCAGCAGGTGCCCCCGGAGTCGATGACCGCCAACCTGACGAACTGGGCGACGACGGCCGGATCGCGTTCCCCCAGGAGCCGCAGCACTCCAGCCGCTCGCTCGCTCACACGCGCGGAGTCCTCCTCATCGTGCCTCTGGCCGGGGGTGTCTTCGGGCAACTGCCCACCGTCGTCGTCCGGTTCAACCCGCAGGCGAACGTCGGGGACGTTGGGGTCGGCGAGGGCCTCGAGCGTGTGCGTGTCGTGGGCCCGCAGAGCTCCGAGGGCCTTTGCAAGTGTTACTGCTACCGGTCGAGGACGTGATCGGCCATCTCGTCGACAACGGCATCAAGCGGCCGGCGATGCCCGCCGACTGCCCGCCGTGGGACCGTGTCCACGCGTTCTTCCGCCGCCGGCGCGACCATTGGCCCGTCAAGGAGTGCCGTGACCGTCCGCGCGCAGGAATCCGCGCGAGGGAGGGGCGCGACACGGAGCACACGGCCGGCGCGGTCGACTCGCGGTCCGTCAAGGCGGACGTGGCCGTCGGCTCCGACAGCCGTCGCTTCGACGGCGGAAAGCTGATCAACGGGCGCAGGCGGCACGTCGTGGTCCACACGCCCGGTCTGCTCCTCGGGGTGACGCGCCGCCACGGACACCGGCGACCGCACTGCCACTCAGGTAGGGGAGAAGCGGACCGGGATCCCCTCCGGGATCTCCCTCAAGCCGACGACGTCTCCGAGCCGCTGCCCGGCCACGAGTCGCGGGTGCCCGGAGGTCAGCGAGGCGGTGGTTCCGCCGTTCGGCTGGAGACGGACACCCGTTGGCACCCCGGGCCCGGACAGCCCGCCTGAGCTGTGCCAGCTTGTAGGTGTCCTGTCTGTTCCGGCACGGGTCACGGCATTCAGGGCCGTCCCTTTGCGCATGCGGCTCGAAGACTGGAGGCGACGGCCGATGACAGGTGGCGGACGGCCGTCGGGTCCGGCCCCGGCCGATGGGCCGCGGCGAAGGAGACCGGACGAGAGGTCGGAGCTGAAGCGGCTGAAGCGGCTGAAGCGCGTACGTGTCGCCACGGTCGCCGGCGTGGCCGCGGGTCGTGCCCGGGCTCGTGCGACGGCACAGCGTGTCGGCCGGCTGCCGCCGCCTCCGGGGCCGTTCCGCCCCGGATTCCGGCGCGGCCCGATCCGCGGACCCTGGCTGACCTCGGTGTTCGGCCTGGTCCTACTGATGGGTGTTCCGGTGCTGTTCATCACCGGAATGCTCTCCTGCGCCGCCTGCAATTCCGACCTGAGCACCCTCAACGACGAGACCCCCGACAAGGGCGTCCTGGGCTTCTGCCTCTTCGCCTCGCCCACACATCCCTCCTGGCCCTACCGGCTGCTCCAGAGCGTGCACGTGACCTTGGGCGTGGTCCTCGTCCCGGTGCCGCTTGCCAAGCTGTGGTCGGTGATCCCGAAGCTGTTCGCATGGCTGCCGGCCCGCTCCGTCGCCCACGGCCTGCAGCGGCTGTCCCTGCTGATGCTGGTCGGCGGCGTCATCTTCGAGTTCGTCACCGGCATCCTCAACATCGAGCTGTACTACGTCTTCCCGGGCCCGTTCTACCGTCTGCACCTCTACGGCGCCTGGGTGTTCATCGCCGCCTTCGCCGTCCACGTGTGCCTGAGACTCGGCCGGTTGACGCGGACCCTGCGCTCGCGCAGCCTGCGGACCGAACTGCGCACCGACCTCGCCCGCACCGTGCCCGAACCGCCCGACCCCGACGGCCTGGTGGCGGCCGCCCCCGCGCTGCCGACGATGACCCGCCGCGGCGCACGCGGCATGATGAGTGCGGGATCACTGCTGCTCCGGGTCGCGACCGCAGGGCAGAGCATCGGCGGGCGGCTGCGCGCCGCCGTGCTGCTCGCGCCGCACACCCGCGACCCCGGCAGCGGCCCGAACGCCTTCCGGATCAACAAGGCGGCGGCGAAGGCCGGCATCACCCCCGCCCTCGCCGGACCTGCCCGGCGGCTGGAGGTGCACGGACGCGGAGCGCCGTGGATCCTCACCCGCGAGCAGCTCCTGGCGATGTCCCAGCAGCCAGGCGTGAACAACACCGAGTGGGTCCATCGGCTCACCTTCAGGACGTGGCCATGACACGATTCGTCCGCTGGTACGGCTCAGGACCTCTGCACCTGCTCGTCCTGACCGGCTACGCCATGGTGCGGTTGTTCGCCGTCCAGCCCCGGGCGGTGGCGATCTGGTTCGCCGGCGCGGCCGTCCTCCACGGCCTCATCCCGCTGCCCCTGTACTCGCTGGCCGACCTGTCGGCCCTCTCCGTACTGCGGCACCGAGCCGACGCCGCCGACAGACCGGTGGTGCGGTGGATCAACCACCCGCGGGTTCCCGCGTTCCTGTCCGGTCCGCTCCTGCTGGTCTGGTTCCCGCTCCTCCTCCGTCTGGCGGCGCCCTACCCCGGTGGAACCGGTCTGTCCGACGGCGTCTCCCCCGGCCGGCGGCCGGCGATCACCGGCGTGCTCTTCGCGGCCTCCGCGGTCGCCCTGGCCGTCCGACTGCGCCGTACGCACCGGCCCGGCGACGACGAGGGCCGACTCCCGGCCGGACACGGAACAGTCGCGTGACAACCGACGAGGAGGAGCTGTACGACGCCGAGGAGGACCCCTACGCCCTCGCCCTGCGGCCCGGCCGGGAACCGGTCTACCTGCGGCTGGACGACGGGCGCCGCATCCGGGTGCCGGTCCACCGCTGGCACGAACAGCCCACGGGGGCCGACAGGACCGTGCTGGAACGCTGCGCGGGCCCGGTTCTCGACATCGGCTGCGGGCCGGGCCGCATGTGCAGAGCGCTCCTGCGCCAGGGAGTCTTCGCCCTCGGTGTCGACATCACACCTCGTGCGGTCGCCCTGACCACCGCCCTGGGCGGGCTCGCACTGCACCGGTCGGTCTTCGAGCGGCTGCCGGCCGAGAGAAGCTGGCGGACGGTGCTGCTCATCGACGGCAACATCGGCATCGGAGGCGACCCACGTGGCCTGCTGCGTCGCTGCGGCGACCTGATCGTCCCCACCGGGTGCCTCGTCGTCGAGGTCGACCCCCATGACGTGGAGGAGCAGTGCACCGCCCGGTTCGAGAACGTGCACGGCCAGGGCGGTCCAGCTTTTCCCTGGGCGCGGCTCGGACGACCGGCGCTCCAAAGGATCACCGCCGACGTCGCCCTCACCGTCACGGACCAGTGGACGAGCGGACACCGCTGCTTTGCCGCCCTCTCACCCACCAGGGACCATCCTGCGACCACCCTGACGTGGCCCCCCGGTGGCGCGGGACAGCAGGACGGCGGTCGTCCGACGTCATGTCACGGGTGAGCCATGTCCCACCCCTTCACACCGCTCCTCGAGAAAGGCGTCAAGGAAGCATCAAGTCGCTGGTCACAGGCCATACTTCACGGGTGGGGGCCGACTGGGTTCCCAGTGGTCCGGTGCGGGAGGCGACATCCGGTGAGCAGCGTCGGCGGGGGACTCGGCAAGGTCGAGGTGCGGTTGAAATGGGACCCGAGTCCCTTCGGGGAACCGCCCCGGCATCTCGACATCGTCGCCGCGACCTATTCCGCAGACGATTCCCACGGGCGGCCGGAGTACATCGTCCACTACGACAGCCGGTCACCCGACGGCACCATCAACATGACCCGGCACAGTCAGACCGGCCAGGGCTTCGGCTACGTCGAGGTGATGGTGCTGGAGTTCGACCGCCTCGCGGCCGCCTACGGACGGGTCGTGGTGGGGGTGGTCATCCACCAGGACGGCGGCCGCCGGACCTTCGCCGACATCCACAACGCCGGGGTGCTGGTCGTCCAGCACTACACCGAACTGCTGGCGGACGACTTCACGCAGGTCGCCGACTCCACCGCCACCACCGTGGCCGAGTTCGTCCGAGACGGCTCCGGCGTGTGGGAGATGCACGCGATGGTCCGGGGATCCGACAGCGACCCGGTGCCCTTCACCCTGGAGATGGGCAGCGTGCCCCGGCCTCGCAGCGGCCACACCCCGGAGGACCGCCCGGCCGGAGGGCGTCCGGTCTGACCGCGCCGATCAGGTTCCGCCGGCCGGCCGGGTTGCCAGTACGCGGGCGATACCCAGCTGATCCAGGATCGACCGGGCGGGTTCGTCCGCGTTCGTGACGAGCAACCGGGTGCCGCTGGCGCGAGCGGCACGCAACGCCTGATCGACCGCAGCACCGCCGTCATGGACGCGCAGGGGGTGCGAGTCGACGTCGTCCGGGCGGTGGACCACGACATCGCCACCGGGGTCTGGCCCGACATGACGGAACACGGCTGGGAGACGGACGCCTGGCCGGACCTGTACCGGCAGGACCTGGCGGCCGACGTCCTCGTGCTCGCCGGCCCGATCTGGCTGGGCGACAACAGCTCCGTGATGAAGCGGGTGATCGAACGCCTCTACGCCTGCTCCAGCCTGCTCAACGACGCCGGCCAGTACGCCTATTACGGCAGGGTCCGCGCCCCGACGGCCGAGGTCGGCAGCGGCCTACGGGGTCGGCATCCCGAAGAGCACGACAGCAGTGAAGATCCCCACTGGAACGGCGAGAGCCAGCACGAATCCAGCAAGGCATCCCCACGTGGTCAGTCTGACGCTGGTTCTCTCGTAGTCATCGCTCTTCGGCACGCCCCCATCCAACCGGCATGCATCAGACCCGCTGCCGCTACCCCTCTCCGCTACCTCGATCATGCCCCTGATAAGGCAGCCAGCGGAGGTAGTGGACCTGACAGGAACGGGGCCACCGCTCCCGGAACCGCGCCGCATGACCACCGCTGCCGCACCTGCCGAACAACTCCTCTACCGGGAAGAGGCCGGACGCTCGATTGTTTGGCCCCCCGGGTACGACAAAGGCCAGGTAGTAAATTTACTACCTGGCCTCTGACCAGCGTCGGGGTGGCGGGATTTGAACCCACGACCTCTTCGTCCCGAATGAGGTTCGACCAAGATCCTCACCAGGGTGAATGGGTGTCGGTGCTGGTCAGGGGCTTGGAGTGACTTGGTCTCGAGTGGCCTCGGTGGGCCTCTGATCGAAGATCATCTCCCAGATTTCTCCCAACCTTAGGTGCTCTCGGGACGTGATCTCGCTCTTGGGTTTCATTGCACGAGCAAGTTTGCGTGCAGGTGCAGGGGGTGTTCACGAATCAGCCTGGCCTGGGGTTGCGGAGCGAGCTGAAGATCGTTCCCCAGTCGGACGGTGATCGTTCCCCGTTTCTGCCGGGCGACTGGCCCTTGGGCCAGCACGGGAGTCAGTGCCGCAGGGGGTGAGGCCGAGGGTGACGAGGGATCTGAGGTCACGCCTTGGGTTCGGTGTTGTAGGCGTACACACGGATGGGGTCGAGGTGCAGTTCATGGGGCCCGAGACAGTCTGCGGCAAGGGTTGCTACGCGTGCGCCGCAGGCGCACGCCATGTTGCGGCCTCCCGTTCCCAACGGTCCGCAGCACCCGCGGTGTGTACCCGTCACGCGGGCCAGACGGAGGCTCGGCACGTCCTTCGGATGCACGATCACCGAGTTCCTGGGGCCGGTGGAGACCGCTCCGTCCAGCTCGGGCGGCATAAGAAGAGCGCGATTGTCGGATCCATCAAGCTCGGGGGCGTGCGCCGACGGTCGCACAAATGGTGCGCCCCATGGCTTGAGGTCGATGGCATAGGACCCCAAAGGCACGGTCGAAGGTGCCAACCGGGTTTCGTGGTCGCGGTCTGCGTCGGCTACGCGGGCGTCGGGGACTTCCTGGAGCTCCTGAAGGTCGCGGGTCAGCTGAGCACCGCACTTCGCACAGTAGAAGACCGTCATGTCGGCCGTTCTACCGGACTGTTGGGCCGAGTGCCTGGTCGCGGTACTGCTGGAAGGCGTGCCAGCCTGATGTCTGTTGTGGAGTGATGACGTCTCCTTCCGCGCAGTCGAGGACCTCGCAGTGCAGGGCTTCGGCGAGGCTGAAGACGGCCGTGAGAACATCGTCGCCGGAGCCGCGGATGTGGAGCATGATCGAGTCCACGGGGTCGTCTGATCCGATGTTGAGTTCCATCGACCAGGTGGGCCCGAGGATCTCCCCCCAGGTGGGGTCGGAAAGATCGGCTTCGGGGACGGCCCGCGTGATGGTCGCGAGGACATCGCCCAAGCGGCCGAGCGGAGCCGGCTCGTATGCATCGGGGAGTTGCTGGACCGAGGTGATGTCGTCGGGCAGGCGGAGCAAGAGCACGTCCCAGCTCATGGCGTCCTTCCAGTGGTGGGTGAACGGTGTCAGCAGACTGTTCAGGCCAGTCGGAGCTGTGCTCCGAGAGGTTGCGGCAGGAGCACGTTCTGCAGCCGGTGGATCTCTGCGCGCCAAACGCCGCCCTGGGTTCCGTCCCAGAGTTCGAGCAGTTCGGATGGCTCGGTCATGACACGGTCGAGTGCCTGGTGGGCGAGGTTCCTCAGGCCGGCGAGGTCAGGAAGGGGCTCTTCCGGCCCATAGACGGAGTCGGTGGCCGGGCCCTGTGGGCATTGCGCGGCAACGAGGGCAGCTGCGGCCACCGCGACGTCGGATTCGGGTGCTTCGATGTAGTTCTCGGTATCGATCACGCGGGTGAGAGCGCTGCGGATCATGCCCTCTCGTTCGTCTGCGGCTGCCTCGTCGAGGTCGCCGCAGAAGTCCGCTGCGGTGTCATTGTCGAACGGGCCGACGTCCCAAGTGCCCATGGTCTCTCCAGATCGTGGTGTTGACCGAGGCATCCTGGCAGAGGCCACTGACAACGTCCGCGCGGGCCGGGCGATGTCCACGAGTGCCTCTGATGAAGCCCAGATGAGAGCAAGAGCGCTTCCCGGATTGGCGGCTAGCCTTCCCGGTCTTGTCGGCGGACCCAGCGTCCTTCGGCTGTCAGTTGCCGTCACCGCCTCATGACGGGCCACGGCAACGGTGTGAGCGCCGGGGACGGCTGCCGTGATGAGCACTGTGGTGAAGGGTTGGATGCGCGAGGAGGAGCACTGGTACGGCCGTGCTGACACCGTCCCCGATGCCATTGCTCCTGTATTCGAGGGAGCTTCCTACTCAGCGGCGACGGGCGTCGAGTGCTTCGTCATTGTTCCAGAGGACGCTCGTGGCGCCGATGGGCTCGAACCGGATCTGAGGGTCGTTGCTCTGGATCAGGCAGATCAGACGGCGCCGAAGTACGGCTGCCTGGCGGGCCTGGTCGGCGATGATGTCCAGCACAACCTGTGCCGCCCTGGGGCAGATCCCCGCAAAGTGGTCGTAATCGGTGAAGGCAAGGACCAGTCCGGCGCCTTCGGGAGCGTCGTCGTAGCCGCCGTAGCAGACCACGTCGCCGAGGCAGTCGTTGAGCGCGTCCAGGTTGTGCCCGTAGTAGTCGGGAAAGTCCAGGGCCGCGGCGATGGCGCGGTGCATGTCCTGTTCCGTGCTCCACTGGCCGGCTTCCAGACGGATGACGCGGAAGTTGCTTTCCTCAAGACGGTCCGCCGCCTGTGTGAAGAGGCTCTTGCGCCAGAAGAGGGTGACGAAGGTGTTGATCATGTACTCGATGCCAGGATGCCGAGTCGTCGCGGCGGACCATGCCGCATCGCTTCGATAGGTGTCGAGCAGGCGGAAGAACTCTTCGACGGGAGTTGAGCCGTCGGGGGTGTTGCGCTCGATGTCGGCTGCCCAACCGAGTGCGCTGGTGTCGCCGAGACGTGTTCCGAGCCACTGGCTGAAGGCTCCACCGGGCCAGAAATCGCAGGGGTCATCGATGGAGTGCACACCGAGGGCTACCTGGTAGCCGATCAGCATTGTCTGCAGATCACGGAGTGAGCCGCCGGGCACCCACATGCCGGGCCGGAGACGGATCCGGTCCAGGAAGTCGTACACGTCCGTGCAGTCCTGCCAGTGTTTTACAGCGTTTTGGGGGTGGTTCTCGGTCGGCATGCGCTGAGCCTACGGCGGGGGAATGGTCGTAAGACGATCGAGTGCGGCTACTACCCAGGCCGAACGGGTCGCAGCAGGCTGACCGCCTGAATCCGCTGGACTGCTGGTCAGGGCACCTGTCAGGCTCCGCCTCGTGAAGATTCTCGATGTCCTGGCCGACATGGCGAAGACGGGCCAGCTGGGCTCGGTGTTCAGCGGAGCCGACTGGAGCGATGTGACCGCGGCTCTCGGCGAGCCATGGGACATCGGAACGATGAGCCGGAACAGGAAGTGGCCGAGGCTCTTCGCCTATGGAGATCTTGAGCTGAGTGTCTGCCGCTGCAGCAAGGTGACTCTCATCTGCGTCCAGACCTGGCGCGAAGTCGTGGAACTCCCCCCGTCGGTTGCCGAGGGGACGGAGACGTTCCCGGCAGGGCTCACCTACGCGGACGTCGTGTCTGCCTTGGACAAGGCCGGCTGTTCCTGGGAGCCCTATCCGTCGCTGACCTTCGGAGATCAGTGCTCGCTCGTGGCGATCCCGACAGGGGCGAATTTCACCTTCGAGATCCCCGAGGGTGAGGAGCCCGTGCTGAACGTCATGGGCCTTGGCGGCGGACACGATTGTCGAACAGCCCCCGGAAGCGACAAAGATCCCGACCGATCATCGTGATCGGCGGGATCTCGTCAACCATTCCCGAGCGAACTCAAGAACAGTCGTGCAGGTGCAGGAGCTCAGGTTTCCTGCGAAGTTGTTCGCGGCTCAGCCGGTCAGAATGCCAGCGGTTGGCATGTCAGGCTTCGGGTGCCGTGAGGTGCCGCCGAGCTTCGGCCCAGACTTCTTCGAAGTCCGGGCGGGTCAGCGGTTCCTCGACGTGCCCTTCCCAATCGTTGACGGGTGACTCCGCAGTGAAGCCGTAGCGGGTGTCGTCATCTTCGGCCGACGCGGCCACGATGGGGCGTAGCGCGGGTCCTTCGAGTTCGACCTGACGGTTCACCCATCCGTCGTCGCTGACCTCGAAGTAGAACCAGGTGTTCTCTTCGTCCCAGTAGCTGCGGAACCATCTCGTCATCGGCTCATCCTGACCCACCGCTGTCGGCCTCCGATAGCTTGCTGGTCAATCGAACCAGACGACGAGCCGTACGTTCTCCGAGCCGTGCAGCTCACCCGGTGTTCACAGCACCTCCCGGACCGGCCTCAGCGGGTGGTGCCACTCGGAGGAGGTCCCGCAGAGGTCAGGCGCTCCACCACTCGTCGGTCCCGCGGCCAACCTCGAAGTGCCACTGGGGTCGCACCTGCTGCTTCTCCTTGGCTCCCAGCACGTCCGCCGTCTATCGGCGCATCGTGGAGCGGGGGTGCGTCGACGGCGGATCGGAGCGCCTCGTGCAGGCCGCCACGGACCCGCAGGGAAGAATGCGCCGACGGGGCCGAGGTACGACAGAGAGCGACCACGGGCCACGAACCTGTCCCGAGTCGGGACAAGCCTCCTGTCCCGACTCGGGACAGGGAGCGCAACGCCCTGGCGCCTGGTGGGGCAACGCGCATGCGGCGACCTTCTGGACGCGGCTCTCAGCTGAAGGCGAGTCCGCAGAAGGCGTTGCGAATATCGGTCAGAGGCTGTCGATCGCGGGTGTAGTAGAGCTTGTTGGTCAGCAGCACCGTCCATCGACTCTGTTGGGGTGAGATCCACATGCCGGTGCCGGTGAAGCCATAGTGGACCCACACGTCGTTGGCCGGGGCGGTTTCGGGAGCGGTGTGCCAGAACAGGCCGCGCACAGGTGTCAAGTCGCCGGTCTGCACGGTCAGTGACGTTGCGGTCCAACCGGAGCCGAAGCCGTGTCGTTCCGGTGCGGTGCCGGTGTCCAGCATGTAGCGCAAGAAGGCAGCGAGGTCATCGAGGACGGTGAAGGCGCCGGCGATGCCGCAGACGCCGTCCAGTAGGCGTGCGGAGAAGTCGTGGGCGGTTCCCTTGAGATGAGCGTCGGTGTCCTGGTCGAGTTCGGTCGGGGCGCAGCGGGCCGCGATCTCGGCGGGGAGTGGGCCGAAGCGGGTGGTATGCATGCCCAGGGGGCGCCAGACGCGGGTGGTGGCCAGCTGGTCCAAGGGCCGGCCGGAGAGGTCTTCGGCGAGGTAGCCGAGGATGAGGGCGGCCCGGTCGGTGTACTCGACTGCTTCGCCTGGTGGCCGGTGGAGCTGCTCGTGCAGCACGCCTCGGCGGATTTCGTCCGGGTCGGTGCCGTAGAGGTTTTTCAGTTGGGCCCGTAGGGGGAGACCGGCGGTGTGCGTGAGCAGTTGGCGGGCGGTCACTGCGTCGAGGGGGTGGCCGGTGACCTCGGGCCAGAAGGTGCCGAGCGGCTGGTCGAGGTCGAGGGCGCCGTCTTCCCATAGGGCGCCGATGGACGACCACACGGCGAGGATCTTGGTGAGGCTGGCGGCGTCGAAGACGGTATCGGTGCGCATCGGCACTTCCGGCTCGTCGGGGTCGAGGACGCCGCACGTCCCCTGGGCGCGGATGCCGGTGGCGTCGCCGACGGCCCATACGGCGCCTGGATACACCTTGTCGCGGACGCCTTGATCGAGCAGGGCTTCGATGCGGTCGCTGTCGTAGGCCATGGTCTCCCTCTTCGCCGGGCTATCCCCCGGTGAGCGTAGTGACGTTGACGGAGTGGGCCGGGCAGCGGCGCGGCAGGCTACCGGGAAGGCAGTTCACGCGAGTTGGCGGCCGAGGTCGGTCAGGGCTTGTGCCGTCGCCGAGAGCGGGTAGCGTGCCGCGTTCGCGGAGCCTGCTCGCCGTACGGCGGACAGCAGGCCACGGGAGGTGCGTAGCCGGTCGAGCTCGCGAACCAGAGTTGCTGAGTGGGTGAAGTCGGTGGCCACGCCGGTGGTGCCGAGGGCTTCGCTGAGGCCCGGTACGGGTTGGTAGAGGACGGGCAGTCCGCAGGCTTGGGCCTCCAGGGCAACCAGGCCCATCGCCTCCAACGTGGTGGACGGCATGACCAGAACGTCGTGTTCCGTGAACGCCCTCCACAGTTGTGGGCGGCGGAGCCAGCCGAGGTAGCGGGCCCGCAGGCCGGCCCGTTGAAGCAGTGGGGCCAGGGCATGGAACTGTGCTCTGGGGGCGGCGATGCTGAGCTCGACGCCCCGCGCGGGCGCCAGGCTCTTGATCAGGTTCTCGGCTCCCTTCTCCGCGGTCAGGCGTCCCGCGTACAGCAGTCGTAGGTGACTGGTCGACGTGCGGGTGGGGCGGGCCGGCGGGTCGGTGAGCAGGTGGTCGGGTATGCCCCACGGGATGTGGTTGATCTTGCGTTGGTCGGTCTGCGGGGCCAGTGTGAGGAGATGGTCAGCCATGGCGCCCGTGGGCACCACGATGACGTCTGCGGCTCGGGCGGTCTCGCGCAGGATCTGGAGCTGGTCGCGGTGTGTTTCGGCGAAGATCAGGTCCGTGCCGTGGACCAGGGCGATGCGGGGGTGTCGAGGCAGGGCGCGGATCAGGGCGGGGGTGGCGCCGAAGGTGAGGTGCTGCAGGTGCAGGACGCTGATCTGGGCTGGGTCGATCGCTGTTGCGAGAGCCGTTCGCAGGGTTGCGACGTAGCGGGCGAAGGCCGGCCCTTCCAGGCACTTTCCGGCAACGGCCAGCAGGCCGAGCCCGGCAGGTACGTGGTGTCCGGGGCGGGATGGTCCCAGCATGAACGCGCGGGCGGGGATGAGCGGGTGGTCGCCAGTGTAGAGGTCGAGGAAGAGTTCGACGCTGCCGCCTGGGCTTTCGGCGGGCAGGTCGAGGAAGGTCGCCGCGAGCGGCCCGTCGGCCTGACGGGGGATCACTGGATTCCCCCGGGCATCTCCTCGTAGAGGCGGGAGATGTCGATGCCGTCCGTCGCCGCGTACTTGGCGCGTTGCTGCTGGTAGCTGGCCGGGGCGCCGAAGGGGCTCAGGAAGACGAGCTTGCCGAAGGTCATCCCCGCATAGACCCGCACGGGCCGGGCCGCGCGGATCTCCAGCGTCCAGCGGATGGCGTGGCCCTGGTGCCCGAGCGGGGCCGAGACGTGGACCCAGATGCCGAGGGATCCGATGGTGCGGTCGCCGTTGAGCATCTGGGCGTACGTCTCCGAGCCGGTCCTCTCCAGCGTGACGCCGAGGTAGAGCGCTCTGGGATGCAGGACCAGGCCGGTGGCGGGGATGGGCTGCTCGGTGAACGCGGTGGGGGTGGCGGCGTCGAGGTCGCCGACGCAGATGCGGAGGGTGTCGCCGAGGCGCCAGTCGTAGGCGTTGGCGGAGAGGCGACCGGGGTTGTACGGGTCGATCGTGATGTCGCCGGATTGGACGGCGGAGGCGATGGCGGGGCCGGTGAGGATCACGAGGCAACCGCCCGAAGTCCCGCGACGTCGCGCCAGTAGGCCGAGGGCTGTGGGCCGGTGGCGGCCTGGTACTTGCCGCGGTAGAGGTCGATGGGGCCGGTGGAGACGAAGAACATGATCTGTCCGATCTTCATGCCCGCGTACACCCGTAGCGGGCGGGTCGGGGCGAGCATGAGGGTCCACTGGCCGTGGAAGCCGATGTCGCCGATGGGGGCGGTGATCTCGACAAACAGGCCGAGGCGGCCGACGGAGGAGCGGCCGAAGAGCAGTGGGACGTAGGTGTCGGAGCCGACTTCTTCGAGGGTGTGGCCGAGGTAGAGCTCGTCGGGCTGGAGGACGTGGCCGTCCGGGTCGATGGTGGTTTCGCGGGTGGGGTTGGGGCGGTGGGCGTCCAGAGCCTTGTCGGTGTACGTGAGCAGGGTGGGGCCGAGACGGACGTTGTAGCTGTTGGGGTTGACCTGGTCGGCGGCGAAGGGGGCGATGCGGACTCGGCCGTCGTGGGCCGCTGCCTCGATCTCGGGGCCGGTGAGGATCACGCGTTGCCTCCGTCCGTGGTGAGGACGTGCTGGAGGGCCTGGTCCATGCGCAGGCCGGCTTCCTGAGTGCGTCCGCCTAGGTAGGTGTCGGCGAGGTAGTCGGTGGTCAGCACGGTGGTGACGGCGTCGGGCAGGGGATCGGGGGCGGTGACGAGCGGGCCTGCCTGGGCGGCCAGACGGTTCAGCAGTCCGGGGAGGTCGCGGCGGTTCGGTTCCGGGACGTGGGCGTGGACCAGCTGGTTGGCGAACGGCTCGATGGAGAGCAGGTCGCCCAGGGTGAGGGTGTCGCCGAGAGGGACGTTGCGCAGTGCGGTCTCGTTGAGGACGACCGTGTCTGCGCCGAGCGCTGTGTGCAGGCGGGCGGTGAGGTCGTGGAGCACGTCGCGCCGGTCGAGCGTCTGATGACGGAAGGCCGTACGGACCGGACCGAGCACCGCACGCAGTCGCTCCCGGACTTCGTCGATGAGTCCCGTCACCTCCGCGAGGTCCAGGGGAACAGCGCCTGGCGTGCGGTCCGGGAAACGGGTGGTGCCTGCACCCCAGCCCGCGCCGACAGGCGTGGCGAGCGCGTAGCCGTCAGCGAGTTCGCGGCCCTTGACCACAAGGGTGTCCCCAACGCGGAAGGGTCCGTACTGGTCGCTGTGACAGTGTCCGGCGAAGACCACGTCGAGGAACGGGCAGGCCGAGGCGATCTGGCGGTCCTCCTCGAACCCGGAATGGCTGAGCAGGACCCAGCCGTCCACCTCGTGGTGGAAGGCGAGCATCAGCTCGCGCAGGGACTGAACGGGGTCGGTGACGCGGTGGCCGGCTCGCTGCGCGGCGGGGATCGAGTGGAACGCCTGTTGCCCGATCACGGCGGTCACCGCGACACGACGGTCGCCGATGTCGGCGATGTGCAGGCGGTGGAAGAGCGCGTCGCCGGTTTCGGTGTGGACCGCGTTTGCGCAGACGGTGATCCGGTGGAGCTCGGGTTCGAAGTGGTGGGGCCAGCCGTGGTTGCCGGGGGCCAGCACGTCATACAGCTTGAGCAGGATCTCGCGCTCGATCGCGCCGCCGGCGAGGGCGTAGTAGCCGGAACCTTCGAAGAAGTCGCCGCAGTCGACGACGAGTGAGGTGCGGCGGAGAGCGTGGAGGTGGGTCAGGAAGGGCGCGGCGTTGTCCAGGGTGGAGTGGACGTCGGTGGTGGCCACGATCTGGCGCAGGGCGCGGGTACCGGTTCCGGTCATGGAGTGACCTCGCAGATGTCGGCGCCCAGGGCGTGGAGCTTGCCGGGGAGGTCGGCGTGTCCGCGGCGGAGCTGGTCGAGGCCGCCAAGGGTGGTGACGCCTCGGGCGGTGAGGCCGGCGACCATGAGGGCGGAGCCGGTGCGGATGTCGGTGGCCTCGACTCCCGTCCCGGTCAGTCGCTGGGGACCCGTCAGGCGGCACTCGGTGGGGGAGACCTCCTGGATGGCCGCGCCGAGGCGCGACAGCTGAGGGAGCAGATTGCTGTGGCGGCCGGGGTTGATCGCGTCGGCGAACAGGTGGGTGCCTGGGCGGCGGAGGGCCAGTGCCATGAGCGGTGGTTCGAAGTCGGCGTCCAGGCCGCCGGGGCTGAGCGAGGCGACGGCCCGCAGGGGGCGGCCGGTCTCGCGGCCGTCCTGGGCGCTCACGGTCAGGGCGTTCGCCTCGCTTCCGGCGCAGATACCCAGCTGGAGCAGAGCGGCCACGAGAGGGGCGAGGTCGTCGGCACGTGCGCCCTCGATGTGTGCGCTTCCGCCAGTGGCGGCGACTGCGCAGGCCAGCGTCCCGGCTTCGACCTTGTCGCCCGGCACCGTCCACGCGATGTCGTTCGGCGTCGAGGAAGGCGGCGAGAGGATGAGCAGGCGTTCGCCGGCCCGGCTCTCCCAGCCCGCCGCGCGGAGCGCTTCCAGCACGTACAGCACTTCCGGCGAGAGGTTGGGTTCGCCCAGCCGGAGAGGCCGTCCGGTCGTGACGGCCCTGAGCAGGGCGGCCACTGTCGCACCGCGCGAGCGGAACGGCAGTACCAGGGAAACCGTGCCGGTGCGGGGCGCCGCGGCCTTGACGCGGTAGCCGGTGTCGTCCACGACGCTGCGGTCGCCGAACGCCTCGTACACCTTGAAGTGCAGTTCCATTCCGCGTGCGCCGATCCTGCAGCCGCCCGGCCACGGCAGTCGCGCCTCGCCATGCCGAGCGAGGAGGGAGGACACCAGGTAGTACGAGGCCCGGATACGGGCGGCCTGAGCAAGGTCGGGAGGGAAGTGCCCGGCCTTGGCGGGCAGGATCACGACAGAGGCCGACTCGTCGACGGGCTGCGCGACGTGCCAGCCTGACTGCTGCAGCAGCGTCAGCATGATGCGGATGTCCGTGTTGGCCGGGACGTTGCTCAGCCTCACCGGACGGTTGAGGGCTGCTGCTGCGGCCAGCAGGGGGAGGGCCGCGTTCTTGGAGCCGTCGACGGCCACCGTGCCCGCGAGCGGCGGGCCGGGGCGTACGGCGATCACTTCGGCGGCCGTTCCAGGGGCGCGGGTCATCGTCATCAGCAACTCCTCTGCGAAGGGAAAGGGAAGGAGATCTCCGGATCCGCGCCGGTGGTCACGCCGATGCCGGTGTTCACGTCGATCTCGGCCCAGCAGCGTTTGCCGACCTCCGTCGGCTCGGCGCCGTACCGGTCCGTGAGAACGGCGACGAGGAACAGCCCCCTGCCGCTTTCGCTGTACGGATCCGGCAGACCGGTCCGGGGCAGCACCGGGCAGACGTCGCAGACCTCGATCCGCAACGCGGCCTCGTCGAGGCGGACGGTCAGCGAGACCGGATCAGCGCCGGCGTGCCGGACCGCGTTGGTGACCAACTCGCTGATCACGACCTTGGCGGTGTGCACCACCCCGGTGGTGAGTCCCGCATCCCAGCCCTCCATCGCGTCCGCAGCCTGGTGCCGGACGGCGGTGACCGCGGTCGGGGTGGCGGGTACGGAGAGAGCGAACTGGTGCACTGTCACAAGCTGTCTCCTGGTTCGGTGCGGCTGCTTCACGCAACCGCACCGGAGGCAGGCGCGGCCACGGCGTGTGCCGGTGCTGCATGACTTATGCGGGAGCTGCATCGCGGCCGATCACCGCTCGGCTACGCTCGGTTGAGCAGGCAGGATCGGCGGCGGCAGGAGGGGCCGTGGCACAGATGGCCGACGCACAGAGTGAAGCGAGACGGATCGGCGAAGTGATCCGTCAGACACGCGTGTTACAGCGGCGTTCGCAGAAGGACGTCGCTGCCGCGCTGGGTTATCACCAGTCGAAAGTGAGCCGCCTGGAGAGCGGCAGAGGCACGGAGGACGTGCGCGTGCTGCGCGAGATCGCCGCCGCGCTGGACATTTCACCGCACCGTCTCGGCCTTGCCGCCACCCCCGCCGCGAGCTTCGCCGAACCCGGAACCGAGGACATGCACCGCCGTACCTTCCTTGCCGCGAGCGTTGCCGCGCTCGCGACTCCACCGTCGCCGACCGCAGCACATCTCGACCTGATCCAGGCCCTGTTGCCGGGTACGCTTCCCGCCGCCACCGGTCAGGCCCTCGGTATCGATGTACTACGGGACCGGGTCCGGGCCGTTCGCCGGTTGTTCGGGGTGTGCGACTACACGGAGCTGGAGCAGACCCTGCCGGGTCTGATCGCCGACCTGCGCCAGGCCGCCGCCGGCTCGTCCGGCTCGGCGGAGGCGTCCGGACTGCTGGCAACCGCCTACCAGACGTCGGTGAGCCTGCTGTTGAAGCGAGCGGACCAGGGCAACGCCTGGCTCGCGGCCGGCCGCGCCATGGCCGAGGCGGAACGGTCCGCAGACCCCGTCGTGCTCGCCGCCAGTGTCCGCGTCCACGCACACGTTCTTCTGCGGGAGAAGCACACGGCCCAGGCCGTGAACCTGATCCGCCACACCGCCGACCAGCTCGGTGGCTCCTACGATCAGCGGTCGCCCCGGTATCTGGCGGCGGTCGGCCTGCTGTTGCTCCGCGGGGCCACTGCCGCCAGCAGAAACGGTGACCGCGACAGCACCCAGGACTTCCTCCACGAAGCCAAGGAGGTGGCACGCTACGTCGCCTTCGACCAGCCGGACGCCTGGGCCAACTTCAGCCCCACCAACGTCGCCCTGCACGAGGTCAGCGCGGCCGTCTCCTTCGGCGACGCAGGCATCGCCCTGCACACCGCCCGTCCCCTCATGCGACGGCACATCCCCGTACCCGAGCGCCGGGCCGCGCTCTGGGTGGACGCCGCCCGCGCCTACAGCCAGCAGGGCAGACTCGCCGACGGCTACCAGGCGCTGCGCATCGCCGAGAGCTGCGCGGCACAGGACGTCCGCCGCCCGGCCGTACGTGAACTGGTCGCCGACATGGCAGCCCGCGACCGCCGCGGGGCACTGCCCGAGCTGCACCACTTCAGCCGCCAACTGGGAGTGCCCGCGTGAGCGATCAGCACGACACGGCGCTTCTCCAGATCGTGGTCTGCGCGGCCGGATTCGCCGTCGGTGTCGGTCGGCTACACCCGTAGAGCAAGGTCCTGAACGGCGGAGAACGGGAGGGCAGTGGACGCGACCGTAGCAGCGGGTGGGGGCTCGTCGGGTGGCTCCGGTCTCCGGGCGGTGTCGGTGGCATCGGGTTGGATGAGCACGTGACTGTCTATGACGTGGCCCGCCACCTCCCCTCCATCGCCGACCTGCGGGACCTGTGCCGTTCACTGGCGATGCTCGATGCGATCTTGAGTCCGGATTGGGAAGGCCGGTACTACTCCTTCAACGCTGGTTGGGCCGACGGCGAGGAGATGGCCTCGATGCGCAACGGGTCGGGGGACGAGTACTCCATCGTGTTCTCGACGGCCGGGGTCTATGTGCGCGGCTTCTGCCATGAGTCTCCGATGAGTCCGTACGGCAACGATGGCGAGCCGTGGCCGGGAGTGATCGACGAAGTCCCCGAGCTCTTCAAATCCTTCGTCGAGGAGCCGGCGTTCACCGATGAGGACGGCGTACCGGTCGTGACAGCCTGCTTGTGGCGGGGCGCGACGGATGATCGGTGGTGTCACGGCGTGATCGAGTTCCCCGAGAGTGCTGTCGATCCCGATGGGGCGACGAGCCTGTTCGAGCTCCTGGTCGACCGCACGCCGGAGGCGTTCCAGCGCTTCGCCGAGGACTATTACGAGGTCTCCGTGGACCTGGCGGCGGTGAGCCATGTGGTTGCCCTGCGGCCGCTGAGTCAGAAGCTTGTGTCGCTGCTGAACCCTGAGGTCAGCCTGAAAGACCTGGCTCAGGACATCGCCGAGATCGGCTATCCGCAGCCAAAGTAGGAGCCAGGGCCTGTTCAGGACGGGGGTGAAGATGGACGGTTCGCAGACTGTTTTCTGCTTGCAGCGCGGCTCGACGGGGTTTCGTAGCCTCAGCGACCCACCCGTGCCGGAGACCGATTCCAGGGCGTGCCGTGCCGCCTGGTACGCCGCAGCCCGGGCCGCTCGTGGGCAGGTCAGGGACTTTACGGAGAAGCAGTACCCGCAGAATTTTCACACCGGCACGATCAACGATCGAGACGGCACACATTTCGGACTGTTCCACGCCCAGTACCTGCTGATCGCCTTCGTGGGGGACCGGCGCCAGTGGTACACCGCGGAGTTCCAGGAGCCCCCGGCCTGGGCGGTCGCCCTCGGCGAGTTCGGCTTCACCGTCTTGGGTGCGTCGCTTCTTCTGTCACCGCTGACGGGGGCGGACAGCACCGCCCTGTCTGCAGCCGAGCGGAAGCAGATCAGGTACTGGCAGCCGGAGACCCTTGGCGCGACACTCTTCAAGTTCTGGGACTGATGGTTGGCCTGTCCACTACTCCGCAGGAACCAAGTCCGAGTGCCCTGGTCGGCGGTCAAGCTGCCCGCCATCGAAAGCCGCGTAGCGCGAAGGCGCGGCGGACCAGGGAGCGGATGCCGTTGCTACTGTCGCTGGATGACCAGCTGGGACGAGGGCGACGTACGCGCACGGATACAGGAGAAGGCGGCACGGGATCCCGGGCGGGAGCGTTTCGGGGCGGACACGCACCGGTACGAGCTGATACCGCGGCTCCCGGAGGCAGAGATCCGAGCGTTCGAGGAATCCCACGGTGTCCATCTGCCGATGGAGTACCGGTCCTTCGTCGCGGAGGTGGGCAACGGCCCCGCCGGTCCCAGTTACGGATTGTTGCCGTTGACCGTCCCCCGACCGGAGGCCGGCGGGGAGTGGGCCGTGGACGGCGAGTGGCAGGAAGACCGACTCGCGGGCCGACTCGCCGAGCCGTTCCCTCTCACCGATCCCCTCCCCGGCCGAGTCGGCGCAACGGTCGACGCACTGACTCGAGGCACGCTCACGCTGTCCGAACAGGGCTGCGGCGTCTTCACCCGCCTGGTCCTGAACGGACCGCGAGCGGGCGAGATTTGGCAGATTGATCCGGATTGGGGAGGTTTCGTGCCGCTGAGTGCCGGCTTCCGCGCCTGGTACACCGAGTGGCTGGAGAGCCCGTAAGCGCACTTCACGCCGTCCGGGGCCAACCTGCCGTCCTTCGGCGCAGACCGCTCCACGCAGTGCTGAGCCGTACCGCAGGCGGCGGGAGCCAGACCTGACTGTTTGTCGGTGCGAGCGCTTGGCTGGCCAAGGTAATCGCTCAGTCGCGCGGACTCCTGCGAGCCCACCGCGTTGACTGCATTGATCTTGCACCCGAAAGGAAGCGTTCAGTGAACGATCAGTCTGATGAACCCGTGCTTCAGATCGTGGTCTGCGCGGCCGGGGTCGCCGCCGACGTCGGTCGGCTGATTACCGCGGCGCAGGAACGGCACTGGGATGTGGCTGTCATCGCCACCCCGGACGGGCTCGGCTTCCTGGACGTGGAGGCGATCGAGACGCAGACCGGCCGTCCCGTCCGATCGGCCTGGCGGGCACCTGGCGAACCGCGTCCGACGCGCCCCGCGGACGTGATCGCGGTCGCTCCGGCCACGTTCAACACGGTCAACAAGTGGGCTGCGGGGATCTCCGACAATCTCGCGCTGGGCATCCTGTGCGAGGCGCCGGCCATGGGTGTCCCGGTGGCCGTGCTGCCGTACCTGAACTCCGCCCAGGCCGCCCATCCCGCTTACCTGCAGAGCCTTGAGCGGCTGCGGGAGATGGGCGTCCTGGTCGGCTCGTACGAGCCTCACCCGCCGAAGGCCGGGGGCGGGGCCGACCGGTACCGCTGGGAGGAAGTGCTGGAGTTGCTTGCTCCCAGGGTGTCCGCGCGGTCGTGATCAGCGCTGCCGTGGGCGTGGTTGCTGCGGGGCTGTGATCGCGGCGGTCGTTTCGGGGGCCGGGGTGGTGGGGTGCTGGGGCGTGGTCCGCTGGGTCACTGTGCTGCGGGCTTGTGCTGCGCGGGCTCGTGCGCTCGGGGCCGGCCGCTCGCTGAGGCGCTGGACGCGCCAGGTCAGTACCCGTGCGGGGTGGTGGGCGTCGTGGAGGGCGCGCTGGTCGGTCGCCTGGCGTAGGAGATCGTCCGGGTTGTGGCCTGCTGCTTCCGCGTGGGCGAGGGCGGCGCTGAGGGCGTCGAAGGCGGGGTCCTCGATGATCTGCTCGGCGTGCTCGGGCAGCGTCTCGTGGAGGCGGCGGATGTGTCGGTCTGTGGTCGCCGCTGGTGGCCGGTGCTGGGCGAGCGCGGCCAGGGGAGCGGGTGCGGCTTGCTCGTAGGCGGTCTGCAGGTGGAGCAGTGCCCGCTGGGCTGCGGCGACCTGCTGGTCGTGGTGGCGGAGCTGGTGCCAGTGCGAGGCGGCGATGACGACGAGGATCGCGGCGTCGAGGAGCATCGCCAGCGTGGTGCCGTCCTGGGGTGCGGGCTCGCGGAGCATGGCGCGGACGGCGCCGCGCAGGGTGCGGGCGCGGTGGTGTTCGGCGTGGATGCGGGAGCGGGTAGCGCGCTCGAACAGGAACGCCGCTTCGCGGAGTTGGGACTTCAGGGAGTGGGGAGCGAGGAGGGGGAGGGCGTCGAGGGCTTCACCGAAGGCGGCGAGATGGGCCTGGGAGGCTTGGTCGTCGTCCTGGGCGAGATGGTGGGGTATGCGTTCGGTGGCGGCGGTGGCCTGGTGCCAGGGGTTGCTCCGGCGCACGCCCGGCTGGATGGTGGGCTGCGAGGCGGTGTTGGTCAGGCGTTCTTGGATCTTGGGAAAGGAGAGGTCCGGGGCGAGCTTGGAACCCGAGTACCAGATCGGTGCGTCGGCGCCGTCGGCGAGGGCGACCTTGTAGCCGCGTACGTCGCCGGAGGGGAAGTACACGACCTCGGCGAGCACGCCCTCGGTGTGGCTGAGGAACTGAATGAACTCCTCCATGCCGGTTGCGGCGGCCACGGCGGTGCGGACGAGGGCGCGCAGGCGTTCGGGGGCGGTCTTGTCGTGGCCAGCGCGGCGGGCCTTCTCCTGTTCGGCACGGGTGGGTCGCTTGGCGGCCGTGCGGTCCCCGCGGACGACCTGGAAGAGGCCGTGTTCCTTCTCGATGGCGGCGAGTTCGCGGTCGGCGGTGAGGTAGTCGTTCCAGTGGCGGGCGGTGCGCAGGTCGGCGCGGACCTTGGTGGCGGCGATGTGGATGTGGTCGGGGGCGTGGCGCACGGCGACCCAGCGGCAGCCGTCCGGGTCGCCTTCGGGCGCGATGCCGGTGGCGGCGACGATCTGGCGGGCGATGCCGGCCCACTCCTCGTCGTCGAGGATGCGGTCTTCGGGCGCGGCGCGGACCGAGCAGTGCCACACGTGGCGCTCGGGGGCACGGCCCAGGCGCCTGGCCTGCTTGACGTGGAGGTCGAGATCCGCCACGAGGAGCTTCCTCGTGGCGTCGATGTCGTCGGCGCGGCCGGGGTCGGGGGCGAAGCCGTCCCAGGAGGCGACGAGGTGGGGGTCGGTGTGGTCCTTGGCCCTGGCGGTGTCAAACAGATAGCGGATCAGGCCCGCGGTGTCCTTGCCGCCGCTGATCTTCGCGATCACCGGGGGACCTTCGTGGTGGACACGGCCTGGTTCGTGGCGGCGGAGATGTGGCGGACGGTGGCGCCGACCGATGCCAGGGTCTGCTCGGTGTGGGCGAGAAGCTTGCTGTCCCCAGGGTGTGGATGTCCGCCGGAATTGAGCTTCTTGGCGATCTGGTTGACGTTGTGGCCGATCCGGGCGACCTCGCCACGCAGGGCGGTCAGCTCGTCGATGTAGTCGTCGAGCGCGGTGCGCTGGCCGGGCAGGGCCAGGTCGCCGTGGACGTGAGCCATGACGACGGCGCCGACGTAGTGGGCGCCGGCGATGTTCAGCGACCGGGCCACGCGCAGGATGTCGGCCTTCTCGTCGACGCTGTAGCGGGCGTCGACACGTTGCTTGCGCTGACCGTTCGGATCGCGCCGACGGCGTCGGGCGACACGGTGCAGGGCGGCGGCCTCGGCGGCGCGCGGGAGCGGCGGGTGCGCGACGGCGCCGACCGGCTGTTCCTCCTCGGGCACCCCCTGGTGCCCGAGTGCCTCCGCCGCACCCGGGGCGGAGGCTTCCCCGCTGGACCGGCCCGTGGACGGTCCAGCGGGATACCTTGCTGCGCTGTTCAGGTGGGTGGTCATCTGCTGCTGCGTGGTGGGGAGTTCGTGGTGCTGTTCGTGCATGGGTGGGGCTCCGAACGTGCTGGTGAAGGGGGTCGGCTGCGTGCCCCGTGTCCTCGCGTCGCTGTACGCGAGGACACGGGGGACGTGGGATCAGGCGGCGTCGGCGCTGACCGTGCGGTCTGCCTGCTGCTCAGCGTCGTCCCGCTCGGCTTGGACGAGGTCCTTCAGCCGCTCTGCTTCCTTGCGGCCGATGGTGAGCCCGCCGTCTCGGAAGGTGTCCTCGATATGGCGTCGGGAGGCTCGACCCTGGCGCCCGAGAGGTGCGCTGCGGGCGAGGGCGAGCCGTTCGGGATCGACATCGTCCGGCTCGGGCTGTTGTGGCTCGGCGGAGCGAGCCACAACGTCCGTTGTCGGAGCCACATCGTTCGGACGGTCAGCCACCTGGGCGCCAGTTGGCTCCCTCACGTCGAGGTGCGCACCGCCGACGCCGCCGGATGTAATTCGCTCCAGGTCGGCAAGCTGAGGGGCGGGCATCTCGGAGCCGTCGGTGGCTTGAGGGCCGGACGGGTCGGGTGCGGGGTGGTGGTGGATGACGATGTAGAGGTGGACCGCGCCGGCCAGGGCGAGCGGGGCGATGGCGGACAGGCCGCCGACGGTGAGGTCGTCGAGACGGAGTCCGTTGCCTTGGCGGGCCTGCTGGTTGAGGCGGACAGCGTGGATGGCGTTGGCCCAGATGCTCGTCATAGTGGCCGCACCGACGAGCAGCCACACGTACAGCCGGGAGTACCAGGGCGCGGTGCGCAGCATGAGCAGGGCGCCGACGCCGACGGCGATGAACCCGTCGATCACGAGCGGGAAGGCGTAGGTCAGAAGGCCGCGGATGTGGATGGCGACGCCCATCTGCCGCAGGGCGTCGTAGGAGAGGGCGAAGGCGAACACGGCGAGCAGGGCGATACCGAGACGGATCAGTTCGGTGCCGCGCAGGGCGGCGATGCGGGCGGACAAGCGGAGGCGCTCCAGATGGTTCGGGGCGGCGGCCACGGTGCAGCAGGGGGCAGGGTGGGGTGGCCGCCGTGGGGTGCTGGGACTCGTAACACCCGTCGCATGCCTGCTCAGAGCAGGTACGGGTGGGCGTGAAGATGCGGGACGACTCGTCGCGGGCTGCTCACCCGTCCCTGGGCTGACCTGCGCAGGGACGGGTGATGCGGGTGGAGACGGGTCAGGCTGCGGTGTCGGACAGCGGCTCGCCAGCCGCCTGGGCGGGCTCGGTGGCAGGCTCCGGCTCGGGGCAGTACCGGGCCCAGGTGTCGAGGAACTGGGTGCGCGCGTAGCCCCTGGCCTGGGCGCCGCCGGGGAAACGGCGGTTGGTCGCGTTGATGCCGTAGGGCTTCAACAGCAGTTGCAGGTATCGCGGAGTCAGGCCCTTGTCACTGCCCTTGTACTCCGCCCAGGGACCTTCCTTGTCCGCGTTGAGCGCCTCCAGCAGGTGCCTGGTGCTCAGCAGGGCAGGGTCACCGATGGCGGTGAAGGCGCTGCGGATGTGGACCAGGAGGCGGGTACGCAGATCGCCCTCCTGGTTCTGGCCTGTCTCGTAGTCGGTCATGGAGCGGCAGGCGGAACGGGCGAGCGCCGGCCAGTCGCCTCCCGCGAGATCGGCGACGACGACCAAGGGCTCCCAGGTGTCCGCCGCGCGGTCCTCGACCGGCATCGGCGGCTCCATCTCCAGGGCCTGCGCGTGGAGTGGGTGGAGCCAGGCGCGCAGGCGTTCGCGGATCGCGTGCAGGGCCGGGGTGTCCCGGCCGGTGCGGAAGGACGCCACCTTCTCGCCGACTGCGCGACGGCGCATCCGGATGACCACCGCCCGGTCCATGATCGTGTCGGGCAGGTCGCCGATCCCGGCCAGCGCCGCCATGGCGAAGGTCGCGAACTCGTGCACGTCGTGCTCCGGCCCGGACACCCGCAGCGTCGGCCGGCCACGCTGGTGCCCGGCGTTGATCAGGCCGCGCACCTCCTCGTTCTTCTCCGCCGCCTTGCCGGTGGCGAACATGGTGTCGGCCTCGTCGACCAGTAGGGTCGGCGGGTCGTCCCCGTCGATCGACCGGAAGATCGCCGCCGCACTGGCGTTCACCGTGATCAGACGCTTGTGGACCGTCTCGGTCACCACGTCCAGCAGCCTGGACTTCCCGCACCGCTTCTCCGGAGCGACGATCGCCAGCCGCGGCGCGTGCTGCCACGCACGCTGCAGATGCGTCGCCGCGACCCACAGCGCCACCGCCGTCACGGCCTCCTCGCTCGGCATCGCCACGTACCGCTCGATCTGCGCCCGCAGATCGTCCAGGATCTGCGCTCCCTCGGACGCGGGCACAGTTTCGGGATCGCCGTCGGGGCCCTCGTTGGCGGGAGGCGTGGCAGAGCCGGCCGGTTGGCCGGGTACGGCAACCGGCGGCCATGGCGGGGTGGCGTCGTCGCGAAGGGATGGCGTACTCGGCTGGGGATCGGTCATACTGGGAATCAGCTCCTCTGCTTGCGGGCCATATGGGACGGCAATCCCGGTGTCCGCAGGTTGATCGCTAGGGATGGCGGTTGAGAGGTTTGCGCTTGAGCCCCCGGCATCGCCGGGGGCTTCTTTCATGTCACGTGCGGTCGTGCGGGACTCCTGGGGTTGGCGGGGTGGGTGCCACCACTATGCCACACGAATTGCAGATCGCAGAAGTGCTCTGCGTCTCGCAGTGGGCATGTTACTGTTATGGGGTCCTTGCAAATGGCAGGGCGCCGCTACGAACGGAAGGAGGCGGCCATGGCGGATGAAGACCCGCCGCAGGGCGTTCTGCTCAGTGGCGAGGGCAACGTCGCGGTGCGCATCAAGCTGGAACGCGAGGCGCGCGGCTGGAGCACCAACGCCCTGTCCGACCGCATGAACGAGGCCGGCTTCGAGATGAACCCGTCCGCGGTCTGGCGGATCGAAAACGGCAAGCGCCGCATCAACCTCGACGAGACCATCGGCTTCGCCGAGGTCTTCGGCCTCGACCTGCGCAACCTCGTCGGCCCCCCGCAGTTGGCTGCCAAGGCCCGCGCCATGGAGCTCATCGACGAGATCCTCGACGCGTTCCGCGCGACCCAGCGCGCCAACATGGCCTTCACCAAGGCGCGCGAGGCCCTCGACGCCTACCTCGCCGAGCACCCCGACGTGCGTGAGGAAGCCGATGTCATAGTTTCCAACGCCATGGCCGAAGAGGCCGGCAAGACTATGCTGAAGATGCACGGACCTCCGCCGGGTGGCGGCGACGCCGACCCTGCCGCCGAGGCATAGCCCTCGGCTCCCGTTCCCGTCCTGGGCCCGCAAACCCCCAGCACGGGCACCTCACCCCCATCCCTAGCGATCGACCGGCGGGTCGGCGTTGCCGCGCCCATGCCCGCGAGAAGAGGACCCACCCCGTGCGCCAACCCGCGATAACCCCTGCCTCTGCACCGACTCCACATGCCGAGGCCGAGCTGCCACGCCTCTACGTCCCCGAGGAAGTCGCCGCCGTACTCGGTTGCTCCACATGGTGGGTCAAGGATCGCGCCCGCCGACGGCTCATCCCGTTCACCCGCGTCGGCCGCGCCTACCGCTTCTCGGACGAGCACCTTGCCGAGATCATCCGCATGCACGAAGAGCGTCCGGCCCCGACGCCCCAGCGCTCTGGCTTCGTCCCGGTGTCGACCCGGAAGCCCCGCAGCCAGCAGCAGCCCGAGACGGCTGCCCCCACGGTCCGTCTCAAGGCCCGCCCGCCACGTCGGATGTCCAAGTCCCAGTTCGGAACCGCTGCTTAACGCACCCCACACGACAGCAGGGAGGGAAATCCGTGGGGTACGCGGAGAAGCGCAGCGGCTACTGGCGTGGCCGATACAAGATCGAGGACGGCAAGTACGGCACCGTCGCCAATTCAGCAGGCGTCGTGGTCAAGTTTGCCACCAAGCGCGAGGCCAAGCAGGCCGCAGACGCGGAAGAGGTGACCATTCGGCGCGGTCAGTGGCGCGACCCGAGCCTCGGGCAGGAGACCTTCGGCGACTACGCGAGCCGCTGGTACGCCGCCCAGGACTTGGCCGCCTCGACGATGCAGAACTACAAGCGCCACATTGAGGAGCACCTGCTCCCCGACTTCGAGGAAAAGGCGCTCGTAGGCATCCTCCGCACGGATGTCGAAGCCTGGGAGAAGAAGGAACGGGCCTCGTACGCGGCCTCCAGCGTCAAAACCTGGCGCTCGACACTCCACCTGATCTTCGAGGACGCGATCGACGAGGGCCTGCTCACGTCGAATCCTGCGGCCAGGAGGCGCGGACGTGGCAAGCGCGCCGGCCGCTCCCGCGACCGAGGCCCGGAGAAGGTCGTCACCGACGCGCTCGGCATCCTGCTGACTGCCGAGCGGGCGGCCCTGCTGTCCGGTCGCGACGACGAGTTCGTCGCCACGGTCCTCAAGGGCTACACGGGCAAGCGCTGGGGCGAAATTGTCGGCCTGGAAACGGATTTTGTCCGACCTGACGCCTTCCGCGTCGAGTGGCAGCTGTACGAGCTCGACACCGGCGAGCTGGTGCGCTGCCCGCCCAAGGACGACAGTTACCGCACCATCGACTCGATGGACTGGCTGTCCGCCCTGGTCTTCAACCACATCGCCCGTACGAAGCCGACGCCCTGCGCGTGCCACGACAGGACGTACGTTTTCCGGGGCCAGGGCGCGGCCCGCACCGGCAGCCACCATGGGGCAAAGCTCGTCGACGTCGCTCGCCGCGCCGGAGTCTCTACGGGCACGGTCTCGAACGTCCTTAACCATCCGGACCGTGTACGCGAGGACACCCGAGTCCGGGTCGAACTCTCCGTCGCAGAGCTCGGGTTCGTACGAGGCGGCACCACGTCGGAGCACGCGGCCCACTGGCGCCGAAACGGCTTCGCCACCTGGCTGTTCACCCCGGCGGTCTCCGGCTGGTACCCGAAGAAGGCCCCGCAGGAGGCCCGCCCGGTACCGATCCTCGGCGAGCCGTGGCCCGGCGTACCGGCCCGAGGCCGCGGCGCTGCTGCTCGGGCTGATGCCTGCTGGCTCCCGATCGCCACGGGCCTGACACCCCACGGCCTCCGCCACACCCACCGCACGATGATGGAGGACCTCGGCACCGAGAAGGTGCTCATGGACGACCGCATGGGCCACATCGATGGCTCAGTCTCCGCGCGTTACGCCCACGTCACCACTGGCATGCGTAGGCGCCTCATCCTCGGCCTGACGGAGCAGTGGGAAGCGGCGCTCGACGCTCGGCTCGCCATGTCGCCTACCTCGCCGGTCCGGGTCCTCAACCAGCTTTTGCGGGACCGCTTCACCACCACGTAGTGGCGCAGGCGGTCTAGTAACGGTGGCATGGGAGCGTGTCAAAGGCTCCCACGCAAGGCTGCTGCGGTCACCGCCAGAAGTGACCGCAGCAGCCACTGACGCACAACTCCGACATCGTGCTCGTCTCCCTTCGAGAGTGCGTGACGTGGGTCCATTGAGGCCGCTCGGGCTCACCCATTGCCCCCCTATTTCTCAGCGCTCCCTACGGCAGGTCATATGGCGTTGCCGTACGCCGGACGCGGCTCCTACCATCGTGCTGACTTGCGTCGACGGGCCGAGGGGGAGCGGCGTGGCTGATCCAAAGCTTCACCATTATGTTCCGCAATTCTACTTGCGTCGGTTTACTGACTCGGCAGAACGCCTATGGGTCTGGGACAGGACTAACGATAGGGTGTTCCGAACTCAACCGAAGGCAGTGGCTGCAGAATCGAACTTCTATACGCTTCCTCAGTTGGTTGATCATGGCCATAGTCCGATGGAAATGGAAAAGCAGTTTGCGGACCTGGAGGGCCAAGCGGCCGCCATTACAGGTCAATGGCTCGACTGGGTTCGGTGCGGGCATCCGGGCGATTCGCTGCCCATGCCTGAAGAAAACCGAGAAGCAATCAGCTTATTCCTGGCTCTCCAGTCTCTGCGGACGGCCGACGCTCGCGCGATATTGGTAGCCTTTTCGGCATTGCGCGGGTACCAAGCCGAATCTGAAGAGGACGCTAGAGCCCTCCATGCTGCGGTGCTATGGGATGACGAGCTCGTCTCCGCCTATGCTGATCGCATGAGTCGATGTACATGGCTTTTCGCCTTGAATTTGACGTCGGTTCCTTTCGTCACGTCGGACAATCCATTGGCTTTCAGGACGTCTGACAGTCGGGCTTGGGTGAAACCGGGGAATCTCGGCAGAGATGCCTATGTGGTATACCCACTCGCCCCAGATGTGATCATGTACTGCTATCCCGATGAAGGTGTATGGCGCGACTCGAATGTCTCTCGATTTGACTGTCAAATTTCGCCGGTGCTGATGACCGAGGGTATGGTGCAGAGTGAAAATTCTGCACAAGTCTTCATGGCCTCTCGGTTCATAGTCTCTAGTCGAAAGTCCTTTTCTTTTGAACGGGAGTTTTTGAAGACAATGGGGGTAGATCCTAACACGCCGTCGATCGCGGAATGAGTGTCACAATCCATAGAGGGGCTTGTGCTGTCCCCTCGCCGGCAGATGGCCCGTCCGCCCAGCGTGCGGGCCGAGAACGCTGGTGGATTCGGGCGATAGTGATCAACCAGCCCGGTAGTCCTGTCGGTGTAACCCTGATCTCAGGCGCTGCAATTCGTGTTGGTGTGCGCGCTAGAGGGCTAGCGTCCGCTGACGCTGCGTGGGTCTCTTTCCCGCAGAATGCGTCATTCGTCGAACAGGCTGTGCTGCACGTAGTCGACGACTCTCCGCTCCGGGTAGAACACGGCCAGCAGCATGAAGGTCTTGGGGTGGGCCGAGATGTTGCCGACGAAGAAGTGAACAGCCCGATTTGGAGCGCACATCCGCTCGTACCACCTTTCACGCAGAGCATCTCGCACCCCCTTCTCCCCGTACTTGCGGAGGAAGTTGCGGTACGACTGGCCGGCTTCCCAATCCTTCAGCCCCATGTCGTGGGTCGGGCAGTCGTCATCGGCACAGCGGAAGCTGTAGCGGAGGTCGAGTGGCACCCACTCCAGAGGGTTCAGCTCCTGTTCGAATAGGTCGAGTTGGTCGGCCAGCGCGGCTTTGGAGACGGACCATGGCTCCGCCGGCTCCAGCCGGAAGCGGGTGATCTCGGCGGGTCGGAAAATGCCAAGGGACGTTCCGCGCTTCTCCTGATCCCGCTTGATGGCGCAGAGCGACGGGACGACCAGTGGCTCCACGTACCGGTACCGCTTCTTCCAGCCGTCGTCGGAAGGTACTTCACCCACGATCTCCAATGTGTCGAGGTCGGGTCGAAGACTCTCCGGGCGGGAGTCACGCTCCGTACGGTGCGGTTCAACGTCGACTTCGATGATCGAGTACTTGGAGAACTGAGCAGCCTCGCTCAGGAGTCGGAAGGGCACAGGGAAGAGCCGCACGTGCTGCGGCTTGCCCTGGTCGAGGCGTATACCAGCCACGCAACTGGTCTCGCGGTACTTGTTGGAAAGCTCCGGATACGTCTTGACCGTGATCATGATCCGTGCGCGCTGCCGTCTCCCGAATGCCGATGACGCCATGACCTGCCCCCTCCGTCGATCTCCCCGATCTGATTGGAAGGGAGGCAAGTAGCGCAGGCAAGGGCGCGTGCGAAAGTCGGGGGTGAAGTCAGGCCAAGGGATTCACTGGCACCTGGACCCGGCTGCTGACCGCCTCCAAGACAACCTGCCGGTGACAGCGACTCTCATCCTTCTCGAAGCACAGCACCGCGACCCGGGACGCTTGGGCGTGCTCCGTGAGCCGGTCAAGGTCGGCCTGGGCCTCTTCGGACCGCAGCAGGCCACGGAAGCGCGCGCACCCTACTTCCACGCGGCCGTCCCAGAAGGGCTCTCGATTGTCCTTCGGATTGCCCAGGCCACGTAGGTGCGTGTACTCGATGCCAGCTTCGGCCAGAGCCTCCCCGAGGCGGGTCTTGCTGAAGCCCTTCTTGCGGCTGATCGGTGTGAGCCGTACATCCGCCACGACACCGATGCGGCTGTCGAGGAGCGAGGCGACGAACGATTCGATGTCCCGCCCTTCGTATCCGGCTGACCAGAGACCGGGCGGGACATGGGCCGCCCGGAAAAGATCATCGAGGGAGACCGCAAGAGCCTCGGCCACCGCGCCCACGGTGAAGAAACCTGGCTGGATTGCTCCCTCGCTCTCCAGACGGCTCAGCGTTCCAACGGCGATGCCTGCTTCCTTGGCCAGCCGTTCACGTGTCCACCCGCGGTTCTCCCGCAACGCCCGCACCCGCCGGGCTAGTGCACAGGCGTGGTCGTGGGGAGGCGCTGAGCGATGACCTGCCATGTGCGGTGTTCCTAACGACCGTTGGGGCGGCCCGCCGCGGTGTTCCTGGTCAGCTACGAGCCCTGGATTCGCGAACGCGCAGGTCCGAGGGCGCTTGAGCGCCGCTCATCCTGCGGCACTGGAGACTGCTCCTGGGAGAGGCCGATCAAGATCTTCTCCCAGATTTCTCCCAAGCGATCTCCAGGAACCAATCAGGGGCCCGACCCGCACTGCGGATCAGGCCCCTGACCTGGTACTTCACTGTCGGGGTGGCGGGATTTGAACCCACGACCTCTTCGTCCCGAACGAAGCGCGCTGCCAAGCTGCGCTACACCCCGATGTCGCCGCTGTCCTGCTTGCTGCGGCGACGTCGTTTACTTTAGCCCACCGGTGGCCGGAGACGAAATCCGGTTTAGGGGCGGCGGCCGACCGGGTTCGGGCGGGCGTGGTCCAGGGCCACCAGGAGGACCGCGAGGGCGTAGCAGGCCAGGCCGAGGAGGAGGGCGTTGGCGAGGGCGCCGCGGTAGCCGTGCTGCTCGGCGTCCAGGAAGGGGTAGAGGTAGCGGCCCGGTGTGCCGGGCAGTGACAGCTCCGCTCGGGTGAGGAAGAACGCCAGGTAGGCGAGGGGGTAGAGCATCCAGCCCGCGGTCTGGCGCAGGTGGAGACGGCTCGGCGGCGTGAGGATCAGCCAGTCCACGAGGGCCGCCAGGGGTGCCGCCGTGTAGAGGAGCTGGAGGGCCAGCCACTGGCCGTGCCAGGCCACCGGCGGGTGGGCCGAGCCCGTCATGGAGAAGGGGGGTGTGGTGTGGCCCAGGAGCAGGTGGTAGACGAGGCCCGAGATCACGATGTAGAGCAGCGCCGCGCCCGTCAGGGACGAGGGCAGCGGGCGGGACGCCTGCCAGGCGCGCCGCGCCGAGGCCAGGCTGACCAGGGTGAGAATCGCCGCCGCCTGGGTGCCGAAGTAGCTCATGACCTGGGCCGGGCTGCCCAGCAGCAGCTCCAGGGCCACGCCCGCCGCCGCCACCGCGGCCGTCAGGAGGCGGAACACCGCGGTCAGGGGGCGACGGGTGGGGGCCACCACCGCCGTCGCCGGAACGTAGCCGGGCAGCAGCACGGGCGTGCCCGGGACCGCGGGGAGGTCCGGGATGTCCCGGGGTATGGGAGCCGTCATGCCCCCAAAGTATGAACAAGGGGCATGTGCGGCATGTTGTTCTACGCCGTGTGGGTTACGGCAACGGCTGCTCCCGGCCCACCAGCGTCAGCAGCGTCGCCTCCGGCGGGCAGGCGAAGCGGACCGGGGTGTAGCGGTTGGTGCCACAGCCCGCCGAGACGTGGAGGTACGAGGTGCGGCCCTCCGCCGTGTGCCGGGAGAGGCCCTTCACGCGGTCCGCGTCCAGGTCGCAGTTGGTGACCAGGGCGCCGTAGAAGGGGACGCAGATCTGGCCGCCGTGCGTGTGGCCGGCCAGGACCAGGGGGTAGCCGTCGGCCGTGAAGGCGTCCAGGACGCGCAGGTACGGGGCGTGGACCACGCCCATCGAGAAGTCCGCCGTACCGGACGGCCCGCCCGCCACCTGCACGTACCGGTCGCGCTTGATGTGCGGGTCGTCCAGCCCCGTCAGCTCCACCGAGACGCCGTCGACCTTCAGGACGCCGCGGGTGTTCGTCAGGTTCAGCCAGCCCGCCCCGTCGAACGCGTCCCGCAGGTCCTCCCACGGCAGGTGGATCGCGCCGACCACCGGCGGATTGCCGTTGAGGCCGTGCTTGCCGTTCACCTTCTCCAGCAAATAGCGGGCGGGGTTGCGGGGCTTGGGACCGTAGTAGTCGTTGGATCCGAAGACGTACGCGCCGGGGAAGTCCATCAGGGGGCCGAGCGCGTCCAGGACCTCGGGGATACCCTCCGGGTCGGACAGGTTGTCGCCGGTGTTGATCACGAAGTCCGGGCGCAGGCCCGCCAGCGACTGCAGCCAGCGCTGCTTCTTTCGCTGCCCGCTGACCATGTGGATGTCGGAGACCTGGAGGATGCGCAGCGGACGCATCCCCGGCGGGAGGACCGGGACCGTCACCCGGCGCAGGCGGAAGGAACGGACCTCGAAACCGGCCGCGTACAACACACCGGCGGCGCCGAACGCCGCGATTCCCAGGGGTACTCCGTATCGAGCGCGCATACGACCATCGTGTCAGACCCGCGGCGGGGCTCATGACCGGCCGCCGGCCACCGGCGGCCGGGGCGGGTAAAACGGCGGGCCATCCGCACGGGGCACCTGCGACAATCGGACCCATGACCACCACGCTCAAGTCGAAGCTGCACGACGACCTCAACTCCGCGATCAAGGCACGCGACGAGCTCCGCTCCTCGACGCTCCGGCTGACGCTCGCCGCGATCACCAAGGAGGAGGTCGCAGGCAAGGAGAAGCGCGAGCTCTCCGACGACGAGGTGCTCAAGGTGATCGCCAAGGAGGCGAAGAAGCGCCGGGAGGCGGCCGAGGCCTTCGCCCAGGGCGGCCGCACCGAGAGCGCCGAGCGGGAGAAGGCGGAGGGCGAGCTCCTCGACGAGTACCTGCCCAAGCAGCTCACCGACGAGGAGCTGGCGGGGATCGTCGCCGCGGCCGTCGAGGAGGCGAAGGCGGCGGGTGCCGAGGGGCCGCGGGCCATGGGCGCCGTGATGAAGATCGTGAACCCGAAGGTGGCCGGGCTGGCCGAGGGCGGCCGCGTCGCCGCCGCGGTGAAGCAGCGGCTCCAGGGCTGACACCGGGAGCCACCGGGGAGCACCGGAGGCCTCGGGCGGTACGACGGCGGGGCCGCACCTCTGTCACGAGG
>NZ_JBHZAN010000035.1:92017-103295 GCF_042754285.1 Streptomyces sp. NPDC059224 | reverse complement strand
CGCCCTTCGGGCGCGAGGAAGCCGACGCCTGGTGGCGGGGGCGGACGGAGGCCGTGGCCGCCGGGCGGCTCGCCGTCTGGGCCGCGCTGGACGGCGCGGACCGGGTCGTCGGCACGGTGAGCCTGGCCTTCGCCTTCCCCGGCAAGCCGAACAGCCGGCACCGCGCCGAGCTGGTCAAGCTGATGGTCCACCGTGAGGCCCGCGGCCAGGGCGTCGGAAGACGGCTGCTGACCGTCGCCGAAGGGGCGGCGAGCGCCGCCGGCATCACCCTGCTCCACCTCGACACCGAGACGGACAGCCCCGCCGAGCACCTCTACCGCTCGGCCGGCTGGACCCGCGCCGGAGTCATCCCAAACTACGCGGCCGACCCCGGCGGTGTGCTGCGGCCGACGACCCTCTACTACAAGCGGGTCGGGGCGCTGACCAGCTGACTGTCAGTGGCAGGGGATACGGTTCCGGGCATGCCGGAAGCCGAAGACGTACGCCGTGTCGCGCTGTCCCTGCCGGACACCAGCGAGAAGACCGCCTGGAACATGCCCACGTTCCGGGTCGCCGGGAAGATGTTCGCCACACTGCCCGAGAACGAGACATCCATCGCCGTGCGCTGCCCCAAGGAGGAGCGTGACGAACTGGTCCTCGCCGAGCCGGACAAGTTCTGGATCGCCTCCCACGAGGCCCAGTTCGCCTGGGTCCGGGTGCGGCTGGCCGCCCTGGAGGACGAGGCCGAGCTGCGCGACATCCTCGCCGACTCCTGGCGGCAGGCGGCCCCGCCCCGACTCCTGGACACCTGCCCGGAGGTGGGGTCCCCCGGGCCGGGCTGAGGCCCGCCGCACCGCGCGGCCAAAAGGCGTGCGCGACCACCTGCCCGAGTGCGGTATTGTTTCCTTGCGCGTTTCGACCAGGGAATTCCCAGGTCAGACGGCACCGGGACGTGGCGCAGCTTGGTAGCGCACTTGACTGGGGGTCAAGGGGTCGCAGGTTCAAATCCTGTCGTCCCGACGGTGCGAAGGGTCATCGCAGGCGAGAGCCTGTGAGGGCCCTTTTTCGCATGCGCCGCCCCGGCCGGCCGCTCAGGTCACCTGTGCCGGATCGCTGGGGTGACGGGCCAGCGGCACCGTGTCGACGGGGCCCGGGCCGGCCACCGCGAGGGCGTGCGCGATCTCCCGCGGCCGGTCGGCCCCGGACGCCTGCCACAGGCCGATGACGCGTCCCCGGTCCGGCAGCGTCCACAGACGGACCAGCCGGCCCGCGGTGGCCAGGGCACGCACCTGCCGCGACCCCGCCGGGTCCGCCGTGCCCGTGCCGGGCGGTTCCTCCTCGGTGAAGGTGACCGGGTACTCGTCGCCGTCCGCCGCGACCGCCACCGCGCCCCGGCCCGGATCAGCGGGGTGCGGGCCGAGTCCGACGGGCACGTCGGTCCGCCAGACGCGCAACGGCATCCCCGCGAGCGTGTGTTCAAGGGCGTCCGGGCCGTCGTCGTCGAACAGGCCGATCGAGCGCCATGCGCCGGGTCCCAGCGTCGGACGCCACAGCCGCAGCAGCCGCCCCCGCGCGGCGAGTTCGCGGCTAGGCGCCTCCCGGGCCCTGACCTCGGCCACCTCCCGCTCCGTCGTACCGTCCGGAACGCGGGTGGTCATCGTGACCAGATACTCCATCTCGGCCCTCCTCGGCGGTCGGCGCTTCCAGGGTCGGCCAGGCCGGTTCCGTCCGCTCCTGCGGCAGTGCGCCGGAGTGCTCTGACCCGTGAGAGTTCTAACTCTCAAGCATTCGCTCATCGGAGAACGCCATGCGCGTCGCGATCACCGGATCCACCGGACTCATCGCCTCCGCCCTCACCCGGTCCCTGCTCGCCGACGGCCGCCGCGTGCTCGCCTGACCCGCGGCCGGTCCGCGCCCCGCCGGCCGGCGGCGGCGAATCCGCCTCCCGGGAACCCGGTGCCCGCCTGGACCCGGCCGTCCTGGCCGGCGTCGACGCCGTGGTGCACCTGGCCGTGGCCGGCATCGGCGACCGGCGCCGGGCCAAGACGTACAGGCAGCGGATCCGGCACGCCATCTGCACCGACGAGGGCGGCCGCGGCCTCCGGCCGGTCGCCGCCCTGTCCCGGCGCCGGGGCGCCCGCTTCCCCGGCGACTCCACGAGCGTCTGGGCCGAACAGGACCTCCCGACGGCACCAGCGGGGCCGGGGTCGCCTCCTGACCCTGTGGGACCTCGCCCTCCCGGCCCGTCAGCCCACGCACCCCACGTGCGCCAGGGCCTGCTTGAGCAGCACCCCGTGACCGCCGGGCATCTCGCTCTGCACGGCCGCGGAGACCGCGTCCTGCGGGCTGAACCACACCAGGTCCAGGGCGTCCTGGCGGGGCCGGCAGTCCCCGGTCACCGGCACGATGTAGGCCAGCGACACCGCGTGCTGACGCGGGTCGTGGTACGGCGTGACGCCCAGCGTCGGGAAGTACTCGGCGACCGTGAACGGCTGCAGGGAGGCCGGCACCCGGGGCAGCGCGACAGGGCCGAGGTCCTTCTCCAGATGACGCAGGAGAGCGTCCCGGACCCGCTCGTGATGCAGGACACGGCCGGAGACGAGGGTCCGGCTCACCGTTCCGTCCGGGCCGATACGGAGCAGCAGTCCGATGCTGGTGACTTCACCGCTGTCGTCCACCCGTACGGGCACGGCCTCCACGTACAGGATCGGCATGCGGGCGCGAGCCATCTCCAGCTCGTCGGAGGACAGCCATCCGGGCGTGGTTTCGGTCATGTCAGACATTGATTGATCATACTTTCCGGGTGGGGCGCGCGCTCAGTCGCGGCCGGGGTCCGATACGGGAAGTCCGTAGAGGCGACGGGCGTTGTCGCGTCCTGTCCAGGCGGCGATCCTCACTGCGTCGGCGTGGCTCAGTTCGTCGGCGTCCACCCGCTCCTGGAGCACTCCGGCCAGCCCCTGCCGGAAGGACAGCGCACCGAGAAGGTGGAACTCCGCCACACCATAAGCGTCCGAGCTGTACAGCAGCTTGCGGAACGGAGTGATCTCCATCGCCTCCGCCAGCACCGCGCCCGCCCGGGCCGGTCCCACGTAGTGCAGCGCGAGCCCGACGTCGAGGTGCACCTGCTCGAACACCGTGGCCAGATAGGCGGCTTGGCGCTGGTACGGCCAGCAGTGCAGCAGCAGCACCGGGACGGTGCCGGCGGTCAGCCGCAGCCAGTCGGTGAGCAGGGCCGGGTCCGCCCGGTGCAGCCGCAGGTCCGAGTCCCCGAAACCCGCGTGGAGTTGGAGCGGCAGCCCGAGGGCGACGGCGGTCCACAGCAGATGGCGCATCAGTACCGGGTCCGTGAGGCCGCCGCCGCGCGCGAGCCACAGCGCGGCCGCCCGGGTCACCTCGGAGTACGTCGGCCGCGCCGGATCCAGGCCGAAGCCGGTGCGGTAGGCGGCGACCGACTTGACCGCCACCACCCCCGGCCGCCGTACCGCCGCCTCCGCCGCCGCCCGGAACGCGGACGCGTACTCGCCGGCGTCGACACCGCGCGCGGCCACCGCCTCGGCGACGCTCTCCAACCGGACCACCTCGTGGGCGGCGGCGCCGCAGGCGTCCGCGAGGTCGGCGGGCGAGGTGACCGGATGCGGGGCGTAGCCGGTGTCCACGCAGAACGTCTCCACGTGCGCGGCGGTGAGGAACCGGCGGTTGACCTCCTGCCAGCCCAGTTCCGCGCGGCGCGCCAGGTAGTCGGCGGCGGACGCGTGCCGGTCCAGGCCGAGCAGCGGCGCGCAGTGCCGGCGTACGGCGACCCCGACCGGACTGTCGAACGCCGACATGCCCGGCCAGGCCGTGCCCTCGGTCAGCAGCGACTCGAACTCCGCCGGGCCGAGGTCGGCGGTGACCGCGCCGTGGCAGTGGTGGTCGACGAGGGGGAGCGCGTCGAGAGCCTCCCGGACCGGTCCCGGCATCAGTACTTCCAGCGGTAGGCCGCCGCCACCCCGGCGTCGTCGAGCCCGGTGACGGTCGCCGTCTCGCCCTCGCGTACGGCGACCACCGCGTCCGCGAGGACCGGCCCGAGAGCCGTGCGCAGCACCTTGTCCTCGCGGAAGGCGTCGACGGCCTCCATCAGCGAGGCCGGCAGCCGTCGTACGCCCCGGGCGACCGCCTCGTCCGGGATCAGCCGGGCCGGGTCGTCGACGACCTCCTCGGGGAGGGCCGCCCCCGAGGTGAAACCGTCGAGTCCCGCGGCGATGACGCAGCCGATGGCGAGATACGGGTTGGCGGCCAGGTCGACAGGCTTGACCTCCAGGTTGGCGTCCCGGCTCTGATGGCCGGTCGTGCCGGTGATGACCCGGACACCGGCCTCCCGGGCCTCCCGGCCCCAGGCCGTGAACGCCCCGGCCCACTGGGAGGGCTTGAGCCGCAGATAGCTGGCCGGGCTCGGCGCGGTCACCGCCGTCAGCGCCGGCAGATGGGCCAGCAGCCCGGCCAGGAAGGACTCGGCCTCGCCCGTCATGCCGTACCGGCCGTCGCCCGCGGTGTGCAGATTGATCCCGTGGCGCCAGACGGAGAGATGGAGGTGGCCGCCGTTGCCGACGCCCCGCTCGGTGACGGCCGGGGAGAAGGAGGCCCGCAGGCCGTGCCGCTGCGAGATCGCGCGGATGGTCTGCCGTACCAGCACGCTCTGGTCGGCGGCGGCCACCGGATCCAGGGCGTCGGTGGAGAGCTCGAACTGGCCGGGGGCGTACTCGGGGTGGAACTGGGCGACCGGCACCTGCTGCGCGTCCAGGGCCGCGAGCAGGTCGGCGGCGTAGTCGCTCAGCTCGATCTGCCGGGCGGCGCCGTACGCCGGCCCCAGGGCCGCCGGGGCGAACTCGTCGGCGGGGGCGGCGGCCCGGCCGAGCGCCCACTCGATCTCGATGCCCGCCTTGAAGGTCAGGCCGAGCCGGCCCTCGGCGTCGGCGACCGTCCGGCGCAGGAAGGTGCGGCTGCACCCCGGGTGCCGGTCGCCCTCCTGGGTGATCCGGTCCACGGGGGCCCAGGCCCAGCCGGGCTGCCCGGCCAGCACCACCAGCCGGTCCAGATCCGGGTAGAGGCGCAGGTCGCCGTCGGGCGAGCCGAGGACGTCGGTACGGACGATCGCGTCGTTCGCCAGGAAGGTGTCGAACACCGGGGACATGCCGACGCCCCAGGCCGTCGCCTGCTGGAGCCGCTGCCAGGGGACCGTCTTCACCCGGCAGATCCCGGCGGTGTCCACATAGGCCAGCACGATCGCGCGCACCCCTTGAGCGGACAGCTCATGGGCGAGGGCATGCGCCCGGGCGAGTTCACCGGGACGCCCGCCGGGTACGGGGTCGACAAGGGGTGGCATACGGCGTCCTCCTCGACGGGCTCGGATGCACACGTCCCGGTCAGGGTTTCACGGCGACCGCGCCGAACTGCGGCACCGGCGCCGGGGAGTCGGCACCGGCGCGGCTCGGGGCGGTGTGGCGTACGGTGATCGCGCCGTCACGCGGATCTCCACGGCCGTCTCCGGTCCGGCCGGCGGCGTGCGGGAGACTGGTGTACGAAGCCGTCTCCCACTCGGAAGCAGGACATGCCCGCCTCGCCAGCCTCCCTCCTCGCCACGCCCGGCCTCCCGGCCGGCCCCGCCGACATCCGTCTCGTCGTCACCGACATGGACGGCACCCTCCTCGACGACGAGAAGCGCATCCCCGAGGGACTCTGGCCGATGCTGGCCGAGCTGCGCCGGCGAGGTGTGCTGTTCAGCCCGGCGAGCGGCCGCCAGTACGCCACCCTGGCCCGGCAGTTCGCCGACGTGGCCGACGGCATGGTGTTCATCGCGGAGAACGGCACCTATGTGGTGCGCGACGGCGTCGAGCTCAGCTCGGACGTCCTCGGCGCGGCCGTCGCCGGCGACCTCGCCCGGACCGTGCGCCGGCTGGTCGCCGACGGGGTCGACGTGGGCGCCGTGGTCTGCGGCAAGCGGTCCGCGTACGTGGAGCGCGCGGACGAGGCCTTCCTTACCGAGGTCCGCCGCTACTACGTCGAGCACCGGGTCGTCGACGACCTCACCGCCGTCGACGACGACGTGATCAAGGTCGCGCTCTTCGACTTCGGGCCCGCCGAGCGCACCACCGCCCCGGCCCTGGCCGGCTTCGCCGGCACCCACCAGGTCGTGGTCTCCGGCGAGCACTGGGTCGACGTGATGAACCGCACCGCCAACAAGGGCACCGCCCTGCGCGGCCTCCAGCGCGAGCTGGGCATCACCCCCGCCCAGACGATGGTCTTCGGCGACTACCTCAACGACCTGGAGATGCTCGACGCCGCCGACTGGTCCTTCGCCATGGCCAACGCCCACCCGGACGTCATCGGCCGGGCCCGCCACCTCGCCCCGTCCAACAACGACAACGGCGTGCTGCGTACCGTCGCCCGGATCCTGGGCTTGTGACGTCAGCCGGCGCGGAGTTCCTCCGACAGGTCCCGCAACAGCGGGGCGCTGTCCGGGTCGGCGGTCGGCTCTCGTCGCAGTCGTCGAGGTACCGTCCGCCGACGCCTTCGAGCAGGGGTGACGTGGCGAGCAGGACCGAGCTCGCGGCGCCCTGCTCCGGGGTCGTGATCGGTTCCGCCGGCACCTGCCCGCTGCCGCGGCCGCCGGTGTGGCGCCGCAGGCCGGCGTGGATGGCGCCGGGCATCAGGGCGTTGGCGGTGATGCCGTCCGCGGTCCAGCGCCGGGTGGTCTCCACCGCGAACAGGACGCCCGCGGTCCTGGACCGGCCGTAGGCGAGCCACGGGTCCTGCCCGGGGAGCGTCGATGTCGTCCCACACCACCGGAGACGGCCGGTGACCGGTGGAGCTGACGACGACGATGCGGGACCAGGACGTGCGGCGGTCCCTGCCGATCGGCCACGAAGGCGGTGGAAGGCGGTGACGGACGCCGGGTCGGTCGGCTCCAGCCGTGCGATCCTCCCCCGCCGGCTGCCGGTGGTCTCGACGATGCCCTCGGCGACCCGCTCGCCCGCGACCGGGTCCGGACCGCGAGGGTGGCGCAGGCGGCCGTGCTGGAGTGGCCGGAGGGGGTGCGGACGGCCGTCATGGTGGAACGCCTGGCCGGGTGCTGCGGGACGACGCTGTGCTGGATGTTCACGGCGCGGTGCCTCATGGCCTGACCAGGCGGTCCTGCTCCACCGGGGGCGTGCCGTCGTGCCAGGGCAGCGGCTTGCCGAAGCGGATCAGCTCGCCGTGGAGAGCGGGGTCGACGTGGTCGGCGAAGACCAGGTCGAGGACGGCGCGGGCGGCGTCGGCGGGGGACTGGGCCTGGCTGTGGTCACGGAACCAGGGGCGGGAGGTGGCGGTGTCGACCATGCCGGGGCAGACCGAGGCGATCAGGGTGCCGGAGGCCAGATCCTGCTCCCGGCGTCCGGCGGCGGCGGCGCGCACGGCGGCCACCTGGGCCACCTTGGAGGGCACGTTCAGCCAGGCGGGCCAGCCCGCCTCGGCTGCCGTGTGCTGGTGGACGGCGCTGCGCCAGGACTCGACGGCGTACTCCACCTGGTCGAGGGTGGCGCCGTCGAACAGATGGTGCAGCCGGGGGTCGAGGTGGCCGAGCGTCCCGAGCGAGCTGGCGACGACCAGCAGCCTGCCGCCCGGGCGCAGCACGGGCCCGAAGGAGCGCAGGATCGTGTGGGTGGCGGTGTTGGAGACGTCGATGAACTCGTCGGCCCGCTCGGACTGCGACTCGTCGGGCAGCACCCGGGCGACCGCGTTGGAGACGACGATGTCCACCCCGCCGTGGCGGGCGTGGAGTTGGTCGGCGAGGCGGACGACGGCGTCGGTGTCGGTGACGTCCAGGACCCGGCCCTCGACGCGGGCACGGGTGCCGGGCAGCCCGGCGACCTCGGCGGCGGCGTCCGTCACCCGCCGCCGGTCGCGGCCGGTGAGCAGGACCAGGTCGTCCGGGGCCAGCCGGGCGGCCAGGCCCTCGACGAGGGCACGGCCGAGACCTTGGTTGGCGCCCGTCACGAGGGCGACGCGTCGCACTGTCGGTGATGCGTTCATGCCCGCAACGCTAGGAACCTCCGTGCCCATGAGTCCAACGAAAGTTCGGCACACGTAGTATGCGTCAACGTCATGGACTTCAACGATGTGTCACTGACCGCGCTGCGCGTCTTCCGCGCCGTGGCCGAACAGGGGACCTTCACCGCGGCCGCCGCCGCGCTGGGCTACACCCAGTCCGCGGTGTCCCGGCAGATCGCCGCGATCGAGCGGGCGGCCGGCGCCGAACTGCTGGAACGGCGACGGGACGGGGTACGGCTCACCGCGGCCGGCCGGGTCGTCATGCGGCGCGCGACCGTCGTCCTCGACGAGATCGGGGCGACGGCACGGGAGCTTTCCGGCCTGCCGGAAGGGGCCGGATCGGTCCGGCTGGGCTGGTTCCCCACCGCGGGTGCCGTGCTGGTGCCCCGGGCCCTGGCCGCGCTCCGCCGGACCGACCCCGGCCTGCTGGTCATCGGCCGAGAGGGCACCACCCCGGCTCTGGTCCGCGCCCTGCGTGCCGGCAGCCTGGACCTCGCGCTGCTCGCGTCGGCGCCGCCGTTCCGGGCGCCGGACGCCGAGTCACCGCCGCTGGTGCTGCGGACCCTCACCGAGCGTGCCCTGTGCCTGGCGCTGCCGTCCGCCCATCCGCTGGCCCGCGGTGACTTCGTCGATGTGGCCGACCTGCGCGGACAGCGCTGGATCGCCGGTCCCTCGGCCGGAGAGGACAGCTTGATGGGGGTGTGGCCCGGCCTGGACGAGCGGCCCGAGATCGTCCACACCGTCCGTGACTGGCTGGTCAAGCTCCAACTCGTCGCGGCCGGCTGCGGGTTGACCACCGTGCCGGCCGCCCTCGCCGCCGCCGCGCCGCCGGGCGTCCGGATCCTGCCGGTGCGCGGCGGACCTCAGGAGCAGCGGCGCCAGCTGCTGGCCCGGCTGCCCCAGCCGCCGACGGAGGCGGTCACCCGCGTGACGGCGGCCCTGCGGGCGGCGGCGCTCGAAGCGGACCTGCCGGAGGGGCAGAGGTGAACGGGGTGCCCCGGCGCGGGCGTTCGTGAAGCTCAGGTGTTCTCGGCCGCGAACATCCAGCGCTGCTTCTCCAGGTCCGCGGTGATCGAGATCAGCAGGTCCTGGGTGACCGGGTCGGGTTCGTCGGTCGCGGCGATGCGCTCGCGCAGCCGTCCGATCGCCGCCTCCAGCGTCCGCACCATCAGGTCGACGACCTCGTCGTCCCGCAGCCAGCCGTCCTTGGCGCCGGGCAGCGAGAAGGCCGCGGCGATCGTCTCGGGGCGGCCGTCCGGAGCCACGCCCAGCGCGGCGGCACGTTCGGCGACGGTGTCCGAGTAGGCGCGCGCGGTGGCGACCACCTCGTCGAGCTGCAGATGGATCGAACGGAACCGGGGCCCCACGATGTTCCAGTGCGCCTGCTTCCCGACCAGCGACAGCCCCAGCAGATCCACCAGGGTCTCCTGGAGGGCGGTCCCGGTGACCCGGAGCGCTCCTTCGGCCAGCGTGCTCTTCACCACGGTCATGCCTGCGGTTCCCTTCCTCGTGCTGCGGTCACCGACCGGGTGCCCCTGGTGAAAAGGCGTAAACGGCGAGACGGCACCTACCGGATCTGCTTGTCCGGACATAACATCGGTCCCCGCATGAACACCATGACCCTCTGGCACATATCCGGCTGGGAGTTCGCCGCCCTGGCCCTCGCCGCACTGCTCGTCGGCTTCTCCAAGACCGCCGTCAGCGGGGCCAACACCGTCAGCCTCGCCGTCTTCGCGGCGGTCCTCCCGGCCCGCGCCTCCACCGGCGTGCTGCTCCCGATCCTGATCGCGGGCGACGTCCTCGCCGTCGCCACCTACCGCAGGCACGCCCACTGGCCCACGCTGTGGCGGCTGTTCCCCGCGGTCGCGGGCGGCGTGGTGACCGGCACCCTGTTCCTGGTGTGGGCCGACGACCAGGTCGTACGGACCTCGATCGGCGCGATCCTGCTGCTGATGGCGGGGGTCACCCTGTGGCGGCGGCGCCGGGCCGACCGCCCCGACGAGGACCCGGACGAGGTCACCACCCGGGCGGGCCAGGTGAAGGCCGGTTCGTACGGCGTCCTCGGCGGCTTCACCACGATGGTCGCCAACGCGGGCGGACCGGTGATGTCGCTGTACCTGCTGTCGGCGGGCTTCCGCAAGCTAGGGTTCCTCGGCACCTCGGCGTTCTTCTTCCTGATCGTGAACGTCTCCAAGGTTCCCTTCAGCGCCGGCCTCGGGCTGATCGACGGCAACTCGCTGCTGCTCGACGCCGCGCTCGTGGTGTTCGTCGTGCCCGGCGCGCTGCTCGGCACCTGGGCGGTGGACCGGATCAACCAGCGGCTGTTCGAGCAGCTGGTCATCGCGGCGACGATCGTCGGAGGCCTGCAGCTCCTCCTGCGCTAGCCGGTCCGCCGGCCCGGGAATGCGACCGGGGGACCCGGTGTTACAGCCATCGTGATTGACATGCTCGGATCAGTGATCACGGGTATGGGCGAAGGGAGAACCTCATGGCACGCAGCATCCTGCGTCCGGTCGTCAGGCTGAAGTCGACGGCCGGGACCGGAGTCACCTACGTGACCCGCAAGAACCGCCGGAACGACCCGGACCGCCTGGTCCTGCGCAAGTACGACCCGGTGGCCGGCGCGCACGTCGAGTTCCGCGAAGAGCGCTGACCGCCGAGAACGACCGGGCCCGACCCCTCCGGGACCACCACCGGACCGAGGCCCCAGGAAGGACAACCCCATGAAGCCCCGCATCCATCCCGTCTCCCGGCCCGTCGTCTTCCGTGACCGTGCCGCGGACGTGGCGTTCCTGACCCGTTCCACCGCCGACTCGTCCCGGACGGTTCAGTGGGAGGACGGCAACACGTACCCGGTGATCGACGTCGAGGTCTCGTCCGCGTCGCACCCCTTCTACACCGGCAGGTCACGGGTGATGGACAGCGCCGGCCGGGTGGAGCGCTTCGAGCGCCGCTACGGCCGTACCGCCGCCCGCGGCTGAGCCGGCCCGGCGACCGACACGAGGAGAACAGCACCATGAAGGTACGCAAGTCCCTGCGCTCACTGAAGGCCAAGCCCGGCGCCCAGGTGGTCCGCCGACGCGGCGTGGTCTACGTGATCAACAAGAAGGACCCCCGCTCCAAGGCCCGCCAGGGCTGACGGGAGTCGCTTACCAGGACGGGCCCCCCGCCCCCCCCCCGCGGGCCGCCCCCGACCCCCGCCCCCCCCCAGGGCCCCAAAGCGAGCCCCAAC